>CABPCP010000007.1 GCA_902406105.1 uncultured Mordavella sp. | reverse complement strand
GCGGCAGAAACCGCCGGAAAGAAAAGAACACTGTGCCGGACACAGCAGGCGGGATCAGAAGATCCGCTGATTGTCCGTTTATTATAGCAGGAAAGGAAGAGTATGGCAAGATGGGAACAAAGTGTGCTATAATCAGTGATACATTACGGGAAAAAGGAGAGGAGGAGAGGATATGCGGGAAGTTGATCCCATGAAGACAGACCGGGCGGTGAGCTGGAAGCTCTATATTGACGCGCCTATGCCCATGGTCACTATATTTAAGACGTTAGATATCTCCCGCTTAATGGAGCGCAAAGAGCAGGGGTATAAGCTGAATATGCGCCTGTGTTACTGTATCGCCCTGGCGGCGGGCAAGACTAAAGAATTCCGTCTGCTTCCGGTGGGAAAGAAGATGATGGAGTATGATAAGATTGGTGTGAATGTGATCGTTGCCAATACAAAGGGCGGGATCAATTCCTGCGATCTTCCTTACACGACGGATCTTGAAGGATTCCGGGATATTTATCTGAACCTGACGGAAAAGGCGGCCCAAACCTGTGAAGATTATGAGATCCAGGATCATATGATCGTAGGAACATCCAATCTGGCGGGATACGAGATTGACGGCGTGATCAATATGTACAGCGGCATTTACAATAATCCGTTCCTGATCTGGGGGAAATACCGGCAGGAAGGAGAGCGGACGCTGCTTCAGGTTTCCTTCCAGTTCCATCACGTGCAGATGGATGGCAGGGAGGCCTGCGGATTTCTGGAACGGCTCCAGAAAGAAATAGATGGATTATAGGCGGCAGCGTTTTGGGCTGTTGGAAGAATAACGGATAAGGAGGAATATTTATGGAATGCAACCTTCGTAAATGGCGGATGGAAGACAAAGAAGAACTGGCTCGTCTGTTGAATAATCCTAAGATTCTGCAAAATCTGCGGGATGGGATTCCCTATCCCTATACGGCAGAGGATGCGGAGGAATTTATCGGGGCTACGCTGGCGGCAGACGAAAACCAGACCATAGCTTTCGCGATCACAGCAGAAGACAGGCTGATCGGCAGCATCGGGGTGTTCCGCTGCGGGAATATCCATTTCCGAACGGCGGAGATGGGCTATTATCTGGGAGAACCATATTGGGGAAAAGGATACGGAACAAGCGCGGTGAAAAAGACTTGTGAGTACGTGTTCGCCCATACAGATATCCTTCGGATTTTTGCGGAACCCTTTGCTTATAATCAGGCTTCCTGCAGGGTTTTGGAAAAAGCGGGATTTCAGTTGGAAGGGGTTCTGCGCAGGAACGCGGTGAAGAATGGGAACGTGCTGGATATGAAAATGTACGCTCTGATAAGAGAAGAAAAGGAGTAAAGAAGCGATGATCGAGGATAAAGATTATATTATGCGGCTCATTCATGAGACGGTGCGCACACTGATCCGGCTGATCTGGAACCGGGACATGGACAGGGAGGAAGAAGGCGCTGTTTCCTTTGCTCTTTTGCAGAGGTATCAGGAACTGGCCAAAATGATCGATGATGGACAGGTGAATGAGGCGGAGAATTTGCTGTTGGATGAATTGGATCCGGATGATCCGGAATATTTTGAGATGGCGCTGCGCTTCTATGAAAAGCTGGGCGGGAAATCGGAAGAATTTCTGGCGGCACATGACTACTCCCAGCAGGAAGTGATCGATGGCTTGAAATCAGTGGTGGAGGCCTATGGATATACGGATCTTCTGGAAGTGATCTCGGAGGAACTGTCATGATCCTCCGGGCATACCGGCCGTCTGACTGCGAAGAGGCGGCCAAATTGTTTTATGAGACAGTCCACGTGGTCAACGCCAGAGACTACACAAAAGAGCAGTTAAACGCCTGGGCTTCCGAGAACATAGATTTGAGAAAATGGGATCAGTCATTCCAGGATCATTACAGTCTGGTGGCAGTGGAAACAAGGATGGCAGAAGAAGGGAAGATCCTGGGATTTGGAGACATGGATGAAACGGGGTATCTGGACCGGCTGTACGTGCATAAGGATCACCAGAGGCAAGGGATCGCAGCCATGCTTTGTGACCGGCTGGAAGCATACGCCTGGAAGAAAGGGGCGGGCAGCGTGATCACCCATGCCTCTGTCACCGCTAAACCTTTTTTTGAAAAGCGGGGATACCGGGTGGTCCGGGAACAGCAGGTGTCAAGGCAGGGGATACTTCTGACCAACTATGTGATGGAGAAAGATCACACAGACAGATAGAAAAACAAAACGAATTCGGACGGAGATTCCTGACAATTCATCCGGCCGCCGTAGCGTTCCACGATTTCCTGCATGTTGGATAAACCAAGGCCATGGTTTTTCGAGTCCTTTTTCCAGGTCTTCGGCAGACCTTCAGTATTGTCCCGGCTGGGAGAGAAGGCACAGGAATTCCGTACTTCTGTCACAAACAGCCCTTTCTGTGCGCGGGCGTGAAAGGAGATCCGGCGCTGCTTTGTCGGGAGCTTTGCCACTGCTTCCAGAGCGTTGTCCAGGGCATTTCCCAGAAGTGAGCAAAGATCCATAGGATCTATGCCGGGCAGGTCCGGGATGTCTGCCTCTATATCCAGGCAGGCCTGTAGTTCCTGGGCCTGTTCCATTTTGGAGGCCAGCAGGATATTGGCCGTCTGATTTTCGCAGAACGTCACTTTCGTGTTTAAAGCCGGGGCATCCAGCAGGTCTTGCAGATACTGGTCCCGTTCTTTTCCGGTAAGCCCTGACAGGGCGGTGAGATGATTGCGCATGTCATGTTTTAATTTCCGGACTTCTTTCTGCTGATGCTCCACCATCTGATAGTACTGCCAGCGCATCTGAGAAAAATGGGCTTTCTTTTCCAAGTCCTGCTGTCTTGCCAGCACGGGGACGGCCAAAAGCAGGATGACCCAGTAGAGCATACACAGAACAAAAATCCAGACGAAAAAGAACCCGTTGTTCTCGATCAAGGAGTCGAAACCAGAATCCGCCAGGATCATAGGACCGCTCAAGATTCCAAAAGGCGGAAGGAATAACAGTAAAAGCAGACGCCAGAAATTGACGGGAAGGAAGTAACCCTTCTTTGGGAACAGCTTTCTTGTGATCCCAAACAGGACCAGCCAATAGCCGGTCTTAACGACCCAATACCAGGGGGAATAGACCACAGTCCAGCCTGCAAAGCTTTTTAGAAAGTTATCGGCCAGGGCGTTGACGGAAAAAGCGCTTCCCGATACGAGAAGGGCGGCAGCCAGCTTCTGTTCCAAAGGCGCCTGGCAGGAAATCCATACAGACAGGAAAAACGCCAAAAAGGAAAAAGGGAGATTATGCAGGTCTCCTATGAAACAAGGAATTGCCATTAAAACGGTGCACAGGAAAAACAAAAGAACCTGGCAGCGTTTTTTCTTTTTTACCGGAAGGATCCGGTTTAAGACCAGCCAAGGCAGGAAAGCCAGAAAGGCGGAGAGAAGTAAGGGCCAGGTGGTGTTCCAAAAGGTATAATGCATGGTGGATGAATGAAACTCCTTTCTGCAGATGCTTTAAGTAAGCAGGAACCGGGCGAAAGCGTCCAATGCTTCCTGCCTCATGGCGCGGCTGATAGGGAGAGCTTCTCCGGCGATGGTGACTTTTGTTCCGGTGACCTGTTCTACGGCGCCGGCATTGACCGCGTAGCGGTTGTGGATACGGACAAACTGTTTGGGCAGCCGTTCCATGACCGCATCCAGCTTCCCATAGAAAGGGGTATCCACACCCCGGCTGACCACATGCACCAGCCGTTTTTCGCTGTAAAGATAGTCAATGCTGCGGAAGGGGATTCGGAAAATCCCATCTGGGCTTTTAAAGGTAAGGGCCGCGCCGTCCTCTTCGTTTAGTTCCTGGCGTACCCGCAGAAGGATCTCCAGAAGACGCTGGGAAGAAGCGGGCTTTACAATGTAATCAGCGGCCTGGACTTGATAACCGCCAAGGGCGAATTCTTCATGGCCAGTCACGAATACCAGGAACAGGTCCCGATCAAAGGAGCGGATCTTCCGTGCGGCCTCAAGGCCGGAGAAGGGAGTCATCTCTACATCCAGAAAGAGAAGTTCCATCTCCCCGGGATGTTTTTCCAGCCAGTTCACGGCGCTTTTCCCATTGGAAAATTCATAGATCACCGATTCTCCTTCCAGAAGAAGGGGATCCAGCGTCAGATATAAGGCTTCTCTTGACGCGGCTTCGTCATCGCAGATGCCGATCCTCAACATGATTTGGTTCCCTCCTTTCAATCTTCTTAAGATATTTGTCCCTGATATCTTTACTTTATCATATTCACAGAGAGATTCCCAGGGGCGGAGAAGACAGCCGGGGACCAAAGATTACCAGGAAAAGGCCAAACATGACATTTCCTGTAAGGTGCGGTCAAATATGACGCCTGCCCTGCCGGATATGACAACTGCCGCCAGCCAGAGCCCTCCGGATGCTATGCTGATCCAAAAGAGTTTTGGAGGTGACACTATGCTTTATGTCAATAATCTGCACAAATCTTACCAAAGCGGCCTTAAGACCTATGAGGTGCTGAAAGGGGTCAGTTTAAATGTGAGCAAGGGAGAGTTTACTGCCGTCATGGGGCCATCCGGATCCGGGAAAAGTACCCTGTTAAACTGCATTTCCTGTTATATTCCTTATGAAGAAGGGGTGATCACCTTGGCGGGGCAGAAACTGTCCGGCCTGCCGCAAGGGGAATTGGCGAAAGTGCGCAACGAGAAGCTGGGATTCGTCTTTCAGGATTTTATGCTGCTGGATGGGCTGACAGTGCGGGAAAATATCCTGCTTCCTAGGATCATACACGGAGAAGTGGACCGGGACGGAGAAGAAAACGCGGACCGGCTCTGTGAGATCTTTGGAATTTCTGCTATCCGGGACAAATATCCGGCGGAGATCTCTGGAGGGGAGAAGCAGCGTGCGGCAGTGGCCCGCGCCCTCATCAACCAGCCTCTTTTGATCCTGGCGGATGAACCTACCGGCAATCTGGACTCCAAGTCCAGCCGGAAGGTGATCGATTCCTTTCTGGAAGCCCAGTATACATTGGAGGCCACCATTTTTATGGTGACCCATGACAGCTTTGCGGCATCCTTTTGTGACCGGGTTATTATCCTGCGGGACGGGAAAGTCTGCCGGACTCTGGAAAGACAAGGAGACCGGGCGGCGTTTCAGGATGAACTGCTGCTGACGATCAAGGAAATGAGTGGTGATGAAGTATGAGAACAGAGATGATCCGAACGATGAAACAGGTTTTTGGGAAACTGAGAAAATATGGAAAAAGCGATTACCGGCTGCTACGGCTGTGCAACTTCCTTGCGGATCTTCTGATCACTGCCTTTGCGTTTATCATCTGCTCCCCTACCATCCAGGATACCTTTCCTGACAATGGAGACAGTATGAAACAGGTAATGATGATCTTCGTCTTGGCGCTGGCAGGGTGCCTGATCTTTACCGCTTATGCGGCCGCCTTGTTTTTCCGTTATAAATCCAGGGAAATAGGAGTGCTTCTGGCGCTGGGGGCCGGCAAACGGTCTCTTGGCGGCCAATTGTTCCTGGATCTTGGCATATCTATGGTACTGCCCGGCGCTGGCGGTATCCTGCTGGGGGCGCCTTTTGCCTGGGGGATCTGGCAGATCTTCCGGTTGTTTCTGATGGATAAAGGCGGGACGGTCCTCACCTTTACTTCTGGGGGACTGGCGGTGGGACTGGCATTTCTGGCGGTGTCTTTGGCGGTATCCTGTCTGCTGGGACTTCGGTTTCTGGCAGGGGCCAGTGTGATGGACGTGGTAAATACCCAGCGCAGAAGTGAACCGATCCGGGATGTAAAAGGGTGGTATCTGCCTGTGGGAATTCTCCTCTGTATCCTGGGGGCTGTCCTTGGCTACGGACACATGGGATTTTTTGTAAATGTGCTGAAAAGGATGCCTCCGGGCTGGATGCAGATCTTATATCTCCCAATCCTGCCGGGGATCTACATGATCATTTTGTATGCGGTGATCCGGGGCAGGAAGAAGAGAAGGCATCCCTATCAGGGCATCATTTCCAGAAGCATGATGAAGTTTCAGGGACGCCAGACGGTCAATAACATGCTGGTGATGACGATATTGGTGGCAGGCGCTTGTTTTGCCCTGTTCTATGCGCCTATGACCAGCGCGGGTCTCATCTATGATATAGAATCCTGGGAAAGAGATGTATCTCTCCGGCTGCGGAAAGATTTAGATCTGCCAGACCGGCAGGAGATCAGGGAGCTGGCTGTCCAGTATGGGGTGGAGCTTTCTGAATGGCAGGAGACAGAAGTGATCTGTCTGGGCAGGGACGGAGTGCTGGATGAACTGGATGAGGAAACGGGGCGGTTTACCGAAGAATACCGGAAGATCATAGGGGATGCGCTGTGCCTCTCAGAATCCGGCTACGAGAAGCTGACGGGTCAGGAGATCCAGGTGGAGGCAGGGACCTGCGATTCGGTCGTTTCCAAAGGAAGTGAAGAGGATTCAGCCCAGGAGACAGGGATTTTTACGAATATGTCTACCGGGCGGGAGCTGGAGGCAAAGGCCGGGCAGATCCGTCATTACCGCATGCTGTCAGACTGCGTGATCTTAAACGACCAGGATTTCCAGAAGATTTCAGAAGGTCTTCAGGAGAGCTGGCGGGAGACGTTTGTCCTGTTTGATCTGGCGGGAGACAAAGACCAGCAGGGGGAATATGGATTTGCCAAGGCCCTTTACCAGAGGATCCTAGATGGCAGCGAAGGCGCTGGACTGGATTCCGAGTTTTATTCCAGGGCGGTGAAAGCGGACACCGAGAAAAGAGGGGAAGAATACTGGGCCGATTCAGATCCGGAGGGACAGTTTACCAAAGAAGAGCAGGGGACATTTTCTTTCCAGACGCTGTGGAAATACCGGCCTCAGATCCGGGTGCTGGAAGAGCAGGATCTGATCACCAGATTCGCGGTACTGTTTATGACATTCGTCTTTATGGCTCTGGTCTGCTTTACCTCCGTGCTGATCATCAGCTATACCCGGAGCCTGACGGTAGCTTTGGGAAACCGTCAGGTGTATCAGGATCTGGAACGGCTGGGAGCTGGAGTGGAATTCAGGTACGATGCTTTGCGGCGTCAGATCTCCAAGATCTACCAGGTGCCGACGATCCTTGGGATGTTGGCGATCTTTGGATTTTTCAGCATGATCCTGTACGTCAACGACGGAAAGATCAGCCCCTCAGAAGGGATGGGGCTTCTGGTATGCGTTGTACTAGAGCTCCTTTTGGCGGCAGTCCTTTTCGGGTTCTATCGGAAGTCTCTGAAAAAGGTGTGCCAAATGCTGGGAGTAAAGAGGCGGGCAGGCGGTTCATGGCAGGAGCCAAGTTGACTTTCCGGAATGAAGCTTCTATAATAGAGCGAAACCGGACTATGGAATTTGGCGGTGAAAAGAGGTTTCGCGGATGAAAGAAAACCAGATATTACTAGAAGAACATTATCCGTTCTGGGAACATTTGACGGAGGAAGAGCGGGAGACTCTGGTCTCTAACTGTGCGGAGAAAACATATCAAAAAGGAGAGCTGGTCCACCGCTCGGAGGAACAGTGCAAGGGAGCGATTCTTGTCCTGGAAGGACAGCTTCGTGTCTACATTGTCTCAGATGAAGGCCGGGAAGTGACCCTTTTTCGGATCCGGGAGGGGGAGACCTGCGTGCTGTCAGCGTCCTGTCTGTTGGACGCCATTGCTTTTGATATGCTGATCGAGGCGGTATCGGCTGCTAAGGCGCTGATCCTGCCAACTCCGGTACTGCGTCCCATTATGGAGGAAAATCCATACGTGGGGCTGTATATGTACCGGTCAGCCACCGAGCGTTTTTCAGATGTTATGTGGACGATGCAGCAGATTTTATTTATGGGCATTGACCAGAGGGTGGCCAGCTTCCTGTGGGATGAGATGCTCCATCAGGGAACAGAGATTTCTATGACCCATGAGGAGATCGCCAGACTTATCGGAAGCGCAAGAGAGGTGGTATCAAAAGTGCTGAAATATTTATCAGAGGAAGGAATTGTAACTCTGGGCAGGGGGAAGATTCGGATTGCCGCTAAAGAAAAGTTAAGAAATATCGCTCAGAAGGCGTGAACGGTTGACAGAGGGATGATTTGATGGTATCGTGTGGAAGACTTTGTATTCTTCTTATAAAAAACGGGGAATAAATATAGAAAAAACAGGAGATCATCCAAAATATGAAACAAGAAAGAAAAGATAGTCAGCCGGCGGGAATCTTTTTGATCCGCCTGTTTCAGGGAATGTTGATCGGTCTGGGAGCGGTTCTGCCGGGAATATCCGGCGGAGTCCTCTGCGTGGTCTTTGGAATCTATCGGCCGGTCATGGAACTTTTATCCAGTCCTTTTAAACGATTCCGGACTCATATGCCCAAACTGCTTCCGGTGGTCATCGGCGTGGCTGTAGGGTTTATCGGAATTGCAAACTTATTATCCTTTTTCCTGGAAAAATATCCAGATCCTTCCGTATGCGTATTTGTTGGCCTGATCACTGGGATGCTGCCTTCCCTTATGCGGGAGGCCGGGCAGGAAGGGCGAAGTAAAGGCTCCTGGATATCCATGGGGATTGCTTTCGTGGTGATCATTGTCCTTTTGACAGCGTTAAATGTGATGAATATCCAGATCGTGCCTAATACAGGCTGGTATCTGTTCTGCGGATTCTGTCTGGCATTGAGCATTATTGCTCCCGGCATGAGCTTTTCAACGCTGCTTATGCCTTTGGGATTGTATACGCCTTTTGTGGACGGTCTGGGACATTTGGATCCGCAGGTGATCTGTGCCAGCGGGATCGGCGCCATAGTGACGGTGATCTGTCTGGCCAAAGGTGTGGACGCTTTATTCAGAAACTTTTATTCTTATGCCTTCCATGGGATCATAGGAATTGTCGCGGCGGCTACCATCATGATCATACCGGTGAAAAGTTTTGCGGCTTCCGCAGGGGCTATGCTGACCAACGTGATCTGCCTTGCGGCCGGTATTGTGTGCGCTTTGGCGCTGGATAAGTTCAACAGCAGATTTCCAAAAGAATAAAAACCAAGATGTGTGAAGGAGAAACGGAGGGCAGTTTTCTGGCGAGAGCCTGAGACTGCGCTCTTTTTTTGTTTCTTTTGAAAAAGCCTTGTGGTAGAATGGAGAAGAGTGTAAATTGTGTGATAGTTCTTGCAGACAGAGGAGGAAATGAGAGAATGGGAAGTCGAAAAATCATCCAGGTAGAGGATAAGGTTCCTTTTAAACTGCTGGTGCCTCTTAGCGTCCAGCACATGTTCGCTATGTTTGGCGCATCTGTCCTGGTGCCCTTCTTATTTGGGCTGAATCCAGCGGTGGTGCTGTTTATGAATGGTGTGGGTACGCTGCTGTTCATGGTGTTGACGAAGGGCAAAGCGCCGGCCTATCTGGGGTCTAGCTTTGCCTTTATCGCGCCTGCTCAGATCGTGATCCAGGAGATGGGATATGAATATGCCCTGGGCGGATTTGTAGCGGTTGGATTCTTGGGGTGTGTACTGGCGCTGATCATCTATAAATTTGGCTCGGACTGGATCGATGTTGTCCTGCCGCCGGCTGCCATGGGACCGGTAGTGGCGCTGATCGGTCTGGAACTGTCCGGAAGCGCCGCGGATACGGCTGGAATTCTTGGGGATCAGGTGGATATGAAAAACGTGATCGTATTTGCGGTTACTTTGGGAGTGGCTGTGTTTGGGAACATTTTATTCCGCGGATTCCTTTCGGTGATCCCGATCTTGATCGCGGTGATCGCCGGATACGCGGCGGCGCTGGCCTGCGGGATCGTGGATTTCCAGGCAGTAGCGGAGGCTTCTGTATTTGCGGTTCCTAATTTCTCCTTTCCAAAATTCGATCTGGATGCGATTCTGATGATCCTGCCAGTTCTGTTGGTGATCACTTCGGAACATATCGGGCATCAGGTGGTGACAAGCAAGATCGTCGGAAGAGATCTGCTGAAAAATCCGGGGCTCCACCGGTCGCTTCTGGGAGATAACCTGTCCACTATGCTGTCCGGTCTGATCGGATCGGTTCCGACTACTACCTATGGTGAAAATATTGGAGTCATGGCGGTGACAAAAGTTTACAGCGTGCGGGTGATCGCGGGAGCCGCGGTATTGTCTATCATCTGTTCTTTTGTAGGGAAACTTTCTACGCTGATCCAGACCATTCCAGGCCCGGTGATCGGCGGCATTTCCTTCCTGCTCTATGGAATGATCGGAGCTTCCGGAATCCGTATTCTGGTGGATTCCCAGGTGGACTACGGACGGTCCAGGAATCTGACTTTGACCAGCGTAGTCTTTGTTACTGGTCTTTCTGGAATCGCGGTGAAGCTTGGAGATATAGAATTGACGGGAATGGTGCTGGCCTGTGTAACGGGAATGGTCTTAAGCCTGATCTTCCATATTTTGGACCGGCTGAATTTGACCAACGACCAGGAGGAAACGGGAGAGACAGATGAAGGCTAATGAATGTGCGGAAAACAGGGGAAGAGGAATGGCAGGGACGCTTTGTGACCTGCATACCCATACGGTTCTTTCCGATGCTTCCCGGACAGTGGAGCAGGTGATGGATTACGCCAGACAGATCGGGCTGAAATATATTGCTATCACAGATCATGATACGCTGGCCGGGACAGAAGAAGCGGTGGAACTGGGGGAAAAATACGGAATCCGGGTGATCCCTGGGACGGAGATTTCCACTAGAGATGAGAACACCGGGAGGACGGTACATCTGCTCTGCTATCGGCCCAAAGATAGGGAGGGGCTTCAGGCGTTTCTGGATGAGACACTGGAGCATCGGCGCAGGCAGAAACTCCAGATGGCGGCCAATGTACAGAAACGCTATCCCCTCCTGACGCAGGAGCTGGTGAAGGAATATGCCGAAAACAGTCAGTCTATCTACGAATGTCATATCATGCAGCCTTTGTGCGATCTGGGATATACCAATACGGCCATAGGCGAACTGATGAAATCCCTGATCTCATCCAAGGGGAGATGTTTCGTGCCGGGGAAATATCCCGCGACCAGGGAAGCAGTCCGGGCCGTCCAGGAAGCTGGCGGAATCGCGGTGGTGGCCCATGCGGAACAGTTCGATTCTTTCGGCTTAATCGAGGAATACGCAAGCAAAGGATGGCTTCAAGGAGTTGAAGTAAACCATCCAAGGAATGGAGAAGAATCCCGGCGAAGACTGCGGAAAATCGCGGAAAAGTACGGTTTGCTGGTGACGGGCGGAAGCGACTTCCACGGGCAGTATGCAAGACAGCCCCATCCGCTTGGATTCTGCGGCTGCACAGAAGAAGAGGCCCGGAAATTGATGGAGTATGTCGATTAGGTACAGGGCAAAACGCAATTTGGGACGTAGTATTTTTTAAAAATGCTACGTCCCAAATTGCGTTCAAATTGCGTTTACTGGCAGGAATATGCGCCGTCTACGATAATATCGCTTCCGGTGGTATATCCGGATGCGTCAGAAGCCAAATATAGTATGGGCGGGATCAGCTCTTCTGGCGTTCCCATCCGGTGCAGCGGAATAAGAGGCATCCAGGCGTCTTTCAGCTCTTTTGGAACATCGACGGCCATGGGGGTGGCGATATATCCAGGGCTTAAGGAATTTACCCGGATTCCGTGCTCTGCCCATTCTACGGCCAGAGATTTCGTCATATGGATGACGGCGGCTTTGGAAGCGTTGTAGGAACACTGCCATTGAGGAATGTTTACAATGCTTCCGGACATAGAAGCCATATTGATGATACTTCCTTTGATGCCACGCTCGATCATGATTCGGCCTACGGCCCGCGCCATGATAAATTCGCCAGTAAGATTTACATCCACTACCTGGCGGAACTCTTCGACTGTGGCTTCCAATGTAGATTGATGCATACAGATTCCGGCGTTGTTGAAAAGAACGTCGATAGAACCAGAGCGCTCAAGAATTGTCTGAAGCGCGTGATCCACCTGGGCTTCATCGGTCACATCCGTCTTTAAGTCGTACGCTTTTCCGCCTTCTCTTTCGATCAGTTCAACGGTTTCTTTAGCGCCGGAGCGGCACAAGATCACAACTTCCGCGCCGGCCTTCGCAAGCCCGCAGGCAATGACCTGTCCGATTCCCCGGCCTCCTCCGGTAACGATGGCAACTTTGCCGTCCAGTCCAAACATATCTTGTAAATACATAAGCAAAATCCTTTCTTTACATATATTTTTTCAATTGGGGCCGGGGGATTTTTAAAAATCCCCCGGCCCCAATTGAAAATGCCCTGTCCCAAATTAATCCAGGTACCCTTCTCTTGGGGTGACATGGAACTGTGCCGCTAAATCTTTCAGCTGTTCTTCTGGAAGGCGGCTTTTGATTTCTAAATGTGCGATTTTCATATAAATTTCCGCGGCTTTTTCTACAGTTTCGATCAGTCCGAAAGCTTCGTCCAGATCATGGCCTACGGCAAAAATGCCGTGCTGTGCCCAGATTACCAGGCGGCGGTCTTTTATTTTTTCCGCGGTAGCCTCACCGATGGCGTTTGTGCCGGAAACCATCCAAGGTACCAGTCCCACTCCGTCGGGGAAAATAACGATGCACTCGGAGCACATGCCCCAAAGAGTCCGGGTGATCTCTCGTTCATCCGGCGGACATACGAAGGTCAAAGCAATGGTGTTGACCGGATGACAGTGCATGACTACCCGGTGGGAGGGATCGGTTTTCAGCCGTGCCATGTGATTCATCAGATGGGTGGGAAATTCACTGGTAGGAGCGGCGTCCCCCTGGAATCCCCACAGCACCTCAGCTTCCCGTCCATTGTCCGCAATGCGTACGATCCCAAGATTTTCAGACGGATTTTTGGCCACGTTTTTGAAATATTTCCCAGTTCCCGTGACCAGAAAAAGCTTCCCCGCAAGGGGAGCGGCGTCAAATTGAATTGGAATCTTCCGTATGACTGCGGAGAGATCCAGATATTCTTCTAATTCTCCAGAAGATAGAAGCTGGCTGATATTTCCGCCGTTACGCTCATCCCATCCAAGCCGGTACATATTTGCTGTCATTTCACACATTTCTGTGAGAAATGGCGCTGTCAAAATATCTTTCATATCCTGCTCCTTTCCAAAAGCCGGAGATAGTCTCGATAGTGGGTATCCCATAAGGCGTGATCCTGAGGTTTATATTCTCGGACGATCGAAGCCGGAGCCAGGATAGACTTGGCCTCCTCTAATGTAGAAGCGGCGCCCATAGCAATGAGCTGGACTGTGATGTTTCCGATAGCCGTGGCTTCATCCGGTCCGGCGACCACAGTTTTTCCAGAAGCATTGGCGGTAAACTGGCAGAGCATCTCGGCTTTGGAGCCGCCTCCCATCATATTGATCATAGGCAGAGTTTTGCCAGAGATCCGCTCCAGCGTTTCCACTGTCCAGCGAAATTTCATCGCCAGACTTTCGTAAATGCAGCGTATCAGCGCGCCCACAGTCTCAGGCTTTGCGCCAAAATGTTCCTGGCAGTAATCCTGGATCTTTCTCGGAATATTTCCCGGATCATAGAACCTGGGATCGTCGGGGTCAAAGAAAAACCGGAAAGGCTCAGCCTTTTCCGCCAGCTCTCCAAGCTGGGAAAAAGAAAAATCCATTCCATGTTCCTGGTAATACCGTCGGGTTTCCTGGATAAACCAGGAACTCATGACATTGCGCAGAAGACGGTGATGGCCCGGATACCCGCCTTCGTTCGCTAGGTTTGCCTGATATCCCTCGGGCGTGATGACGCAGGAGGGAAGTTCCGTTCCGATCAGCGCCCAGGTTCCGCAGCTGATCAGCGCGCAGTCCGTGGTAAGGGGCGAAGAAAGGTAGGCAGAGGCGGTGTCGTGTTCGCAGACGACAGCCACAGGAAATCCCTTCGTTTCCATCATCTGGTTGTAGGACTGACTGGTACGGCCAAGCAAAGTGCCGGGTTTTGTCAGGGCGCCGAAGAGCCGTCGGGGAATCTGGTATGTGTCCAAAATCTCCTGGCACCAGTCATCCTGCCGGAAATCATACATCTGGCTGACAGAAGCCAGAGTGTATTCATTGATCATCTTCCCGGTGAGATAATAGAGCAGAAGATCCGGAATATACAGTAATTTATACGCGTGATCTAATAGAAAGCCGTGTCCGTCTTCCCTCATGGCGGCAAGCTGCATATAGGTGTTAAAAAGAGCGTTCTGATTCCCGCTTAAGGAATAAAGATGTTCTTTCGAGATTTTCTTATAAATTTTATCCGCGTGGCGTTTGGTGCGGTTGTCTCTGTAGCAGCGTACAGGAGAAAGTAAAGCGCCGTCCTTGTCGATCAGACCGAAATCATTGGAGAAAGAATCGATGGCAAAGGAATCAATACGATCCCCGGTCAGCGCGATAGCCTTCTTAATGCCCACATTCATTTCCCTATAAATGTTCATAATGTCCCAGTACAGCGCATTTCCCATAGAATAGGAAATATTGTCGAACCGGTGGATATTCTGGACCGACACGTTTTCTCCTTCGATGGCCGCAAGGAACAGTTTTCCGCCGCTTGCGCCAAGGTCGAAAGCTAATATGTTCAATGATAAATCCTCCTCTAGTCGGTGATGATCCGGATGCCGTATTTCTTCGTGATCATCCGGACCGTCTCGGCGGTCTGAGGTGTATAGTCATATTTATCTGTGATGATATAATCCACGGCATCAAAACCGGATAAATAGAAAGGCCCATTGATCTCAAATTTTGTATGATCCGCCAGAAGATAAGTTTTCTCGGACTTACGCATCATGGCCAATTTTGTGTCAACCTCATTAAGACTGATGTCGGTAAGCTGTTTATTCAAGGTGACGCCGGTACAGGAAATGAACGTTTTATTTGGGAAAAATTCTTCCGCGCTTTTGATCGTTCTGGTCCCGTACACGGAGTAATTGTTTTGGTTGTAAAATCCGGCCAGAGAAATCAAAGACAAGTTAGGATTCTCCATCTTGGCAGCTTCCAGCAGTACCTTGATCGAGTTGGTGATGATCGTAAGGTGCAGTTCCCTAGGGATATAATCCAAAAGGAAAAGAGTAGTGGAACTGTTGTCGATAAAGATTGTGTCTCTGTCCTCAATAAACGTAGCAGCTTTCTGGGCGATCACCTTCTTAGCCGGGATGTTGCGGACATGACGCAGGGCGAAAGGATAATCATTGTTCATGACGGCTTCGCCGTACTTTGCCGCCGCCCCAACGCTGGGAGTATTGGCATTTAAGATCGCTCCGCCGTGGGTGCGAGTCAGGATGCCTTCCGCTTCCAGCCCTTTTAGATCCCGCCGGATCGTTTCTTTGGAAGTGTGCAGCATATCGGCAAGGATACTGACGCTTACAGATGACTGGGATCCCAGAAGATCAATGATTTTCGCTTTTCTTTCCTGACTATACATAATTCATACCATCCTTGTTTCTATTTTGAGCAGCTCCTAAGACTGCGCCGCGCGTGAGCGCGCCTGGAAGCGCTAGATGAGCCCTTTGGTGATGGTGCAGAACGCGTCGCACTCGATCCGCTCTAACATACTGTAAGCAAGATAGATGCTGGGGCCGGACACAACTACCCCATGTTTAGGCATGATCATGCCAATGGGTTTCTTTTCGGCAAGTTCTCTGTGATCTTCGAAATACTGATAAACATTTCTGCTCAATTCTTCAGAATAGGCCTTGGTCCATTGGATGCAGCCCACTTCTCCTCTTCCCATGGTAGCTTCTGTCACATTTGGAATGGGTTTTCCCTGTGCGACGAAAGGCATGCAATAAAACGGATGCGCGTGGATCGTACACTCGATTTCTTTGAAATTACTCAGGATCAGTACATGCATCAGACTTTCTCTGGACAGTTTGCCCTCCCCTTCCAGAAGATTTTGATCATAGTCGATCAAAAGAAAATCTTCCGGCTTCATATTGCAGTGCTTGCGCTCGGACATCAGTGAAGGGGAGATCAGGATGCGGTTGTCGTCCACGCGGACCGCGAAATTTCCTCCCGCCGCGTTGGTGAGTCTGCGCTCCCACATAAGCTTCGCAATAGTTACCATTTCCTGTCTCATTTCATAGTAAGATAAGTTGCTCATTTTTTCTCCTTTTACTTTAATATAATTATTGAATTTTTTCAATTGTTACCTGATTTTTCAAAGCCATTGCCCGATCCAAGTCATAGCCTACGGAAATATCGGATTCCGCGGTCGCGGCAGATACTGCTGTAGCGATGCGAAGCGTCTCTTCTATTCCGTGATTCCTGGAAACCCCGTAGACAAAACCGGCCAGATAGCAGTCTCCGCAGCCAATGGTGTTGCAGACATGTACTTTTGGGGGATGTACCCGATAGAATCCTTCCGGAGTCTTTACGATGGAACCATCTCCCCCTAATGACACCGCGATGATTGGAATGTTGTAGCGGTCCAAACTGCTGATGGCGTTCATGATAGCCGTATCGTCCTCTGGGATCGGGAAACCGGACAGGGTAGACAATTCGTCCAGGTTTGGCTTGATCATGTATGGGCTTTCCTGGATGCATTCTTTTAAGGATTTGCCGCTGGTATCCAAGAAGAACCGGACATCTTTATCCCGAAACACCCGCAGGATCCGATTGTAAACGGCAGGGTCCGGGGAATTAGAGGCATCGCCGGAGAAGACCAGGTAATCGCCTGGCCGGATCACAGCCTCCATTCTCGTGATCAGGGATTCCAGTTCATTTTCTGTAAGCTGTACGCCGCTCTCCGCGACAATGGTGCAGTCAGCGGTATCTTCGATCAGAAGATAATTCGTCCGCGTCTGACGGCCGCCGGCCTCATAGTGGTCAAACTCTACACAGATACCAGCTTTTTCCAGCATATCCATAACGCGTTTTCCCGTGGCGCCGTGGCAGATGCCAAAAGCGGTGTTGTCCTGTCCCAGCAGCTTTAGATTGATGGATACATGCGTACCCTTCCCGCCCAGAGTATCCTGGATTCTTTGGATCCGGTTCGTAACGTTCCGTTCAAACCTGTTCAGGTAAAGGATCCGATCGATGGCGGGATTCAGCGTCAATGTATGGATCATAACATACCCCTTTCTGTTTGTTTTTTGTATTTGATAAGGGTAGAATAACACAAAAACAAAAAGAAAACAACAAAAAAGTAAAAAAGTTAAAAAAATATCAAACTAAAACAGAAGTAATTATGAATAAAGTATGAATAAAAAATGTCCGAAAAAACGGGGCGGTTCATAAAAAAGAACAAGAAAGGACATCCGATAGGGCAAAAAAATGAATTGACAATAGGAGAGAAGAAGTATATCATAAAGCTATAACAAGCATAATGCATAAATATGGCGGTTAAAATAATGGTTTAACTATCGGAAATGACTAAAACAACATTTTTGATTGCTAAATCATATAAAAACGGTCAAAAACGGAAAATGCTGACGGCTTAATAATGAAGGAAGGGAGGAAGCTATTCATGAGTGAAATTCAAATGAGAGTAAGCGGGATCAGTAAATCTTTCCCGGGTGTCAAGGCGCTCAGCAATATAGATTTCGCTGTCCGTAAGGGTACAGTCCACGCGCTCTGCGGTGAGAACGGCGCAGGGAAGTCTACCTTGATGAAGATCATCAACGGGCTGTATAAAGCGGATGAGGGGCAGATCTTCATTGATGAGAAACCGGTAGAGGTTAAGAACCCGATTCAGGCCAGAGAGCTTGGAATTTCCATGATAGCGCAGGAACTCAACTACGCATCGGAATTGTCTGTAGAAGAGAATATTTTTATGGGACGTCTTCCGGTGAACAAGTTTGGAAAAGTAAATTGGAAAAAGGTCCGCAGTGAGGCAGTGAAATTTTTGGAGGAGCAGAAGCTCCCTTATGCTCCGACACAGAAGCTGAAGACACTGACGGTATCAGATATCCAGATGCTGGAGATTATCAAGGCGATTACTAATAATGCCAAGATCGTGATCATGGATGAGCCGACATCATCAATTTCTCAAAGAGAAGCAGAACTGCTGTTTAAGAAGATCGCGGAGCTGAAGGCCGCTGGTGTCAGCATCATTTACATATCCCATAAGATGGACGAGGTGTTCCGTATCGCGGACGATATCACGGTCCTTCGTGACGGAACAGTGGTTTCCACAGACCGGGCGGAAGATCTTGATCTGGAAACAGTCATCAACCGGATGGTTGGGCGGAAACTGGACAACGCGTATCCAAAGGAAGAGGTTCCGCTTGGAGACGTGGCTCTGGAAGTAGAGCATTTCTCTATGAAAAATATTTTCGACGACATTTCTTTCCAGGTGCGCAAAGGAGAGATCGTTGGTTTTGCCGGTCTGGTAGGAGCTGGAAGAACAGAGACGATGAGAGCGATGTATGGCTTGGATCCGCATGATTCCGGGACCATCAAACTGAACGGCAAGGAAGTAACGATCAAAAATCCGATGGATTCGATCAAACAGGGGATGATCATGCTGTCGGAAGACCGGCGGGAATACGGGCTGATTCCAGTGCGGAGCGTACGTGAAAACGCTAGTATCGCCAATTTGGAGTCCTATATCTATGGCGGGATCACTCATAAGAAGAAAGAGGAACGAGAAGTCGCAGACATGTTCGAGAAGATGGAAGTGAAGACGCCGTCTCTGGAGACTCCGATTTCTTCACTCTCCGGCGGAAACGCGCAGAAGGTCCTCCTGGCAAGATGGATGCTCTGCAATCCAGACGTCATGATCCTGGACGAGCCTACCAGAGGTATCGATGTTGGAGCGAAGTTTGAGATTTATAAACTGATGACCGACATGGTAAAAAATGATAAAGCGGTTGTCATGGTTTCATCAGAGATGGCAGAGCTGATCGGTATGTGTGACCGGATCTACATTATGTGCCAGGGCCGGATCACAGGCTGTCTGAACAGAGATGAGTTCTCTCAGGAGACCATCATGAAATACGCGACCAACTTAATGAATCTTTAAAAATATGTTGGATGGAGGGAATGAAGAAAATGACTACGAATTCTAAATTACGTCAAAATGCTCAGAAGTACTCTATCTTTTTGATACTGATCGCGATGTTTATCATCTGTAGTATCTTAAGCCCGTACTTCTTAACGAGCAACAACTTGATCAATATTTTGCGTCAGACCTGTGTGGGCCTGCTGATCGCATACGGTGAAATGATCCTGATCATCGCTGGATTCCTGGATCTGTCTGTAGCATCTGTTCTGGCTCTTTCAGGTGTCCTGGCGGTGGATACATATCGGCATACACAGTCGCTGATCTTATCACTGGTGGTAGCGATCGTAGTAAGTATCCTGTGTAACCTGTTCAACGCGTTCTTCGTAGCTCAGTTTGATGTGCCGGCGTTCATCGCCACCTTGGGTATGCAGGAGATCGCCCGTGGTATCGCGCTTTACTACTGCGGCGGTTCTAATATCCTGCAGCTTGGAGATTTCGTTGTTCTTGGACAGGGAACGGTAGGGCCGATCCCGATTCCGGTCATCATCGTGTTTGTGATCAGTTTTATCATCTGGTATCTGGTCAACGAGACCCGGTGGGGCAGAAGCCTTTACGCCATCGGCGGAAACCGGAACGCGGCGGTAGCCAGTGGTATCAATGTAAAAGTAAGTATCTATAAAGCATATATCATTAATGGTATCATGGCCGCTTTCGCGGGAGTGATCTTTATGGCGAGAAATAACGCGGGTCTTCCCAACGGCGCGGTAGGATATGAGATGAACGGTCTGACGGCGGCTATCGTCGGCGGTACTTCCTTTACCGGCGGTATCGGAACTGTTACCGGAACCATTGCCGGTGCGTTTATCATCGCGTTCCTGGAGAATATCATGAACTTGCTGGGAATCGACTCTTATATCCAGCAGATCATCAAAGGAGCGATCGTAGTTATCGCTGTAGCCTTCGACGTAATGAGCAAGAGCAAGAAGAGCGCGAAGGTGATCATCGCGGATGATTCTGATAAGAAGAAAGAGGAGAAATAATCCAGATTGCAGCTGAGGATTTGTACGGCAAAGCGTTTTTTTCCTGCATGACGATGCTTGCGGTACTTAAAACCTAAATGAAAAAAGAAAAAGGGAGGAAAAACTATGAAAAACATCAAAAAGATCCTTTCAATGGTGCTTGTTCTGGCGATGGTGGTTGCAATGACCGCCTGCAGCGGCTCCGGCGGAGATTCCGAAGGCGGAGACGGCGGAGATGGCTATCGTGTAGCGTTTATCGCACGTGCCAGCGCTGATACATTTGCCGCGTGGCTGACTCGTGAGATGCAGTCTGAGGCAGAAAAGTATGACGATATCACCCTTGAGTACTTCAGTGGTGAGGGAGACAACAACCAGGTTAACAGTCTTCTGGAGGACTGTGTAACAAAACAGTACGATCTGGTTATCGTACAGGTTAACGATAACGCGGCATCCGCTCCTTATGTAAAACAGGTTGTAGATGCTGGAATCCCGGTTATCACAACAAACCCGGCAGTACATCAGGGCGACCTGGACGGAACAGATGATGATTCTCTTCTGGAAGGAACCGGAACTGTTGACGCTGACCCTGTAGCACAGGCACAGCCAAGCGCTGAGGCGGCGGTAGAGGAAATCCCAGAGAACGCTAACGTAGTTGTATTGATGGGACCATCCAACAACTTCCACTCTGACGGACGTCGTGACGGATGGGAGCAGTACTTCTTCGCTGAGAGACCTGACGTAACGATCCTTTACGAAGATTACGCAAACTGGAACAGTGACGAAGCTCTTGCGCTGATGGAAACATGGGTACAGGGCGGAACTCATATCGACGCGATCATCTCCATGAACGACAACATGGCAGCAGGCGCGATCGAGGCGATCCGGAACAACTCCGACTACTTCAATGAAGACGGAACACCGAACTTCCTGGCATACGGCGTTGATGGAAACGCTCAGGGCGTTCTCCTTGTAAAAGAAGGACTTCTGACCAGAACAACTCTTCAGGATGCTTCTCTGCTTGCTGAGCAGTGTATGTCCAACGCACATGACGTTCTGACAGGCGAAAAAGAAGTTACAGATGTAGAGTACTATGTAGACGCTCCTGTAATCAACAGCGAGACTGTTGACGAGTATGTACAGCTTTACGTTGACAACGGCGAGATTTCTGAAGATGGAAGCAGCCTTGTTGAGCAGTAAGATACAGATTGATTTGGGAAAGTAAGTTTTAAAGAGCAAACGAAAATGATGCAGGAATAATGACGGCGCCTCGCCGGGAGGACCTGGCGGGGCGCCCATTAAAAGGGAATACTGGGGAGTCTTACGGCTTGTCAGTTTTTTATTTTAAAACGCTTGAGAAAAAATTAACGATATGAGATCGGAAAATACGGAGAAATCCGTGGAAATTTATAAATAAATCAAAGGAAAGGAGAAGCGGTGCCTGTAGGCATCGCGGTGAGTGACTATGAAGAACAGAGGAGCATTTATGGTTGGACTGGACAAGATGGAGATCCGCGACATTCCTATGCCGGAGCCAAAGGAGAAGGAAGTTCTGGTAGA
The DNA here is from genome assembly GCA_902406105.1 of uncultured Mordavella sp. Classification (GTDB taxonomy): domain Bacteria; phylum Bacillota; class Clostridia; order Lachnospirales; family Lachnospiraceae; genus Massilistercora. Next base: position 42,530 of record CABPCP010000007.1, on the reverse strand, counting down.
GATGGAGTATGTAGGGATCTGCGGATCCGATGTCCACTATTTCCATGACGGAAGATGTGGTTCCTATGAAGTAGAAGGCGACTTTATGCTGGGGCATGAATGTGCCGGAACGGTCGTAGCTCTTGGAGAAGGTGTACAGAATCTGAAGGTAGGCGACAGAGTCGCTCTGGAGCCGGGTATTACCTGCGGCGAGTGTGAGTTCTGTAAGAGAGGTCTTTACAATCTGTGCCCGGACGTACAGTTCCTTGCAACTCCTCCGGTACAGGGCTGCTATGAAAACTATATCGCGTTCCCGGAGAATATGTGCTTCAAGCTTCCGGAAAACATCAGCACCAAAGAGGGCGCTCTGATCGAACCCCTGTCTGTTGGTCTTCATGCCGCAAATCAGGGAAATGTTCAGCTTGGTGACTCTGTAGTCATCCTGGGCGCTGGCTGCATCGGTCTTGTTACGCTTTTGGCCTGCAAAGCCCACGGCGCATCTGACATCACAGTTGTAGACGTGATCCCGAAACGTCTGGACTATGCTATGAAACTGGGCGCTACCCGCGTTATCAATGGAAAAGAAAAAGATGCGGTAGAAGAGATCATGAAGCTGACAAACGGCGCAGGTGTTGAAAAAGTATTTGAGACCGCAGGATCTCCGTTTACTATCCAGCAGACTCCTTATCTTGTAAAGAGAGCTGGAACTATTACTTTGGTAGGAATCTCCGCGCAGGAGAAGATTGAGTATAACTTTGCCCAGATCATGGACAAAGAACCAACGATCAAATCCGTATTCCGTTACCGGAACATTTATCCGCAGGCAATCGCGGCGATCGCGGACGGAACCATCGATGTGTCTGGTATCGTGACACATGAGTTCGCGTTTGATGATATCCAGGAAGCCTTTGACTGCGCCATCAACAATAAGGATGACGTTGTAAAAGCGGTGATCAAGATTAAATAAGGATATCCTCAGGTATAAAAACAGGAGCAATTAGGGGGCGCCTGTTTCAGGCGCCCTCAGATCTTGGAGGGAAGGATCATGGATTACAGAAATTTTGATGAGAATTTCTCGCTGTCCGGCAAGACGGCCATTGTGACCGGAGCTGCCAGTGGAATTGGATATGAGATTGCGAAAATGTATGCCAGAAAAGGGGCGAATGTAGTGTGCTTTGACTTGCGCGCGCCCCAAGAGCTGGAAAAATATATGCAGGAACAAGGAGTAGGTTTCCTGGCATGTGTGGGAGACATTACGAAGACAGAAGATATCGAAGCGTGTGTAAATGCCGCGGCGGAGAAGTTCGGGGCGCTGGATATCCTGGTAAACTGCGCCGGCATCGGCGTGGTGGAAGGAGTGTTGGAACACGGAGAAGCATTGTGGGACAAGACGCTGGCTATCAACCTGACCGGAAATGTCCGTTTTATGCGGGCGGCCGCCGCGTATATGAAAGAACATGGCGGCGGTAAGATCATCAATATGGGATCTCAGGCCGGAGTAGTAGCTTTGGACGGTCATTTGACCTATGGCTGCTGCAAAGCGGCGATCATCTATGCCACAAAGCAGTTTGCTATGGAACTGGCACAGTATAACATCAATGTAAACGCCATCTCTCCGACGATCATTCTAACCCCTATGGGAGAAGAGAACTGGAACAACGAGCGGGGAGAGGAATTTAAGAAAAAGATACCGGCGCATCGGTTCGGCTATCCGGAAGAGGTGGCAGCCTGCGCGGTATTCCTTGCCAGCGATGCGGCAAGTCTGATCAACGGGGCAAACCTGGTGATCGATGGAGGATTTACGATCTGTTAATCAACAATGACAGGCAGAAAAGTAAGGCATAATCAACATGGAGGTTCTTAAAAATGGAAGAGAAAAGAGTAAAAGAACTGGCACTGCAGGCGGCGAAGATCCGTAAGACGGCGCTGAAGGCCATTGAGGCCGCTCAGTCCGGCCACGTAGGAGGATCCTTCTCAGTGGCTGATATCCTGACGGTACTGTATTTTGACAAGATGAACATTGACCCGAAAGATCCAAAGAATCCAGACAGAGACAGATTCGTTTTATCCAAAGGCCATTGTACGCCTACGATGTACGCGACACTTGCGCTGAAAGGATATTTCCCGGTAGAAGATCTAAAGACATTCCGGAATGTGGACAGCTATCTGTCCGGTCATGTAGAGATGACGAAAGTTCCGGGCGTGGATATGTCGGCAGGATCTCTGGGACAAGGACTTTCCGCGGCTATCGGAATGGCGCTGGCAGGGAAAGTAGATAAAAAGGACTATCGTGTTTACGCGGCTCTGGGAGATGGCGAGATCCAGGAAGGCCAGATCTGGGAAGCGGCTATGGCGGCTGGCAACTACGGGCTGGATAATCTGACAGTGTTCGTGGACAACAATAATCTCCAGATAGACGGAACGGTGGAAGAAGTAATGTCCCCATATCCGATCGATGAGAAATTCCGGGCGTTCAAGTGGAACGTGATCGATATAGATGGTCATGACTACGCGCAGATCGCCCAGGCTGTTGACACCGCGAAAGAGACCAAAGGTCGTCCAACGATGATCGTAGCCAAGACAGTGAAGGGAAAAGGCGTATCTTTTATGGAGAATAATGTGAAATTTCACGGAAGTACTCCGACGGCAGAACAGTTTGAACAGGCATTTAAAGAGTTGGATGCGCAGATCGCATCACTGGAGGTGTAATCATGGGAAAAGTAATCGCTACAAGAGAGGCATACGGAAGAGCTCTGTGTGAATTCGGGGCAGATGAGAGGATCATGGTATTCGACGCGGACCTTACGATCTGTACGATGTCCTGCTATTTTGCGGAAAAATATCCAGAGCGGTTTTTCAACGCGGGGATCGCGGAGTGCAACATGGCGGGAATGGCCGCTGGAGCGGCAACGGCGGGGAAAATCTCCTTCTGCCATACATTTGCTATGTTTGCCGCGGGCAGGATTTACGATCAGGTGCGCAATTCCATTGCGTATCCGGGGCTGAATGTGAAAGTAATAGGAACCCACGCGGGCCTTTCTGTGGGGGAGGATGGAGCTACCCACCAGTGCATCGAGGACTTAAGTCTTATGCGTACGATTCCGGGAATGACGGTGATCTGCCCTTGCGATGCCAATGAGACCAGAGAGGCAGTGAAAGCAATGATCGATTATGAAGGACCGTGCTATCTGAGGCTGGGCCGTTCTGGCGTGGAATGCATCACAGATGAGATTCCGGGATATAAGTTTGAACTTGGGAAGGGAATCCAGCTGGCAGACGGAAAAGATGTGACTATCATTGCCACCGGACTGATGGTGCAAGAAGCGGTAAAAGCGGCGGAAATCCTGAAGGGAGAAGGCATCAGCGCAAGAGTGATCGACTTGCATACTATTAAACCGATCGATCGGGATATCATTGTGAAAGCGGCCAAAGAGACGGGAGCCATTGTTACTACAGAAGAGCACAACGTGATCGGCGGTCTGGGAGCCGCGGTTTCCGAAGTGGTCGGGGAGACTTGCCCGGTCCCAGTAGTGAAACATGGAGTAGAAGACGTATTTGGCCATTCTGGAACGGCGGAAGCGCTGATGGTGAAATACGGCCTGACGCCGGAGAAGATCGCGGCAAAAGCAAAAGAAGCGATCGCGCTGAAGAAATAGAAGACTTCTGCAGTCACAGAAAAGAACTGAAATTATGGAAAGGGAGTGTAAGATATGGAAATGATGCGCGCAAACGTGTATGATAAACCAGGACACTGTGAGATTACCCAGGTTCCGGTGCCGGAGATCGGCCCTCACCAGGTATTGATCAAAGTTATGTCCTGCGGAATATGCAAAGGTGCGGATGTGGCACTGGCAAACGGAGGATTTCTCGCGAAGTTCCCGCTGTTGAACGGCCATGAGTTCGCAGGTTATGTATGCAAGGTGGGTGAACATGTAGATACATTTAAGGTAGGAGACAGAGTGACCGCGGACAATACGGTATTGTGCGGAGACTGCTATTACTGCCGGAAAGACCAGCCTCTTTATTGTGAGAATTTCTATTCTCTTGGCTGTAACGGGCCGGGAGGATTTGCGGAGTATGTGGCAGTAAACGCGGATAAGGTATTTCCGATCAGCGATAAACTGTCCTTTAACGAGGCAATTTTCGCGGAGCCAACAGCCTGCGCGGTCCACTCTATGGATCGTATCCAAGTCCAGTTTGGCGACGATGTGCTGGTTTATGGCTGCGGCCCGACCGGGATCATCATGATTCAGCTTCTTATGCATTCCAACGCGAATCGGGTAGTGGTATGTGGCCCGAGCCAGGACAAGCTGGATATCCTGAAAAAATATGGATGTAAAGAAACAATCCTGATGGATCGCAACGATCCCAGCGTCCATGAAGAGCAGTTAAGGAAGATCGCGCCAAACGGATTCGATATCCTGGTAGATACAACGGCAAACGTAGATGTGATGGAAAGCATGATCAAGTTTGGAAAAATGGGCGCTAAATTTATGATGTTCGCAATGCCGCACGCAGGAGCAAAATGGGCCATCGATCCAGAATACTGGTATCTCCATGAGATCCAGCTTATTCCAACGTGGGCGCAGACCCACTGCTTTGGAAGAGCGCTGGAATATCTGGAGGCAGGAAAAGTACAGGTCAAAGATCTTGTGACCCATGAGATGGATCTGGCAGATTACGACAAAGGAATCGCTTTGGCGGCAAAAGGAGGGCCCGGAACACTGAAGGTCATCCTCCATCCTAATTACGAAGAATAGACAAGAGAAAAGTCATTTGGGTACAGGGTGAAAGTTAATTTGGGACGTAGTATTTTTTAAAAAGGCTACGTCCCCTGTTAAAGTTTAGACAAAGGTGGATATTTCATGAAGGCGGTTGGTATTGACATAGGAACTACAACAATCTGCGGAGTTTTGATGGACGGGGAGACAGGGAAACTTTTGGATTCTCGTACGCTTCCCAATGATACATCGATACAGGCGGACGATGATCGAAGCTGGGAGCATCTCCAGGATCCGGAGCGGATTCTGGGAAAATGCCGGGAGATCTTGAAGAGTTATTTAGACATCTATAGTGATATTGTCAGTGTAGGAGTGACAGGGCAGATGCATGGGATCCTGTATGTGGATCGAAATGGGAAAGCGGTCAGCCCTCTTTATACCTGGCAAGACCGCAGAGGAGATCTGGAATACGATTGCGGCCTGGAGAACGGCGGAAGGGTCACCTATGTGCAGGAGCTTGCCCGGAGAACGGGATATCCTGTAGCCGCCGGATTCGGCCTTGTGACGCATTTCTTTCATGCGCGCAATCAGAGCGTGCCTAAAGAAGCGGTTTCCCTATGTACGATTCCAGACTACATTGCCATGTCTCTGGCAGGGAAAAAACGGCCCCTTATGCATCAGAGTATGGCGGCCAGTTTAGGACTCTATGATCTGGAACATTCCTGTTTTGATAAAGAGGCTCTAAAAAAAGCCGAGATCGAACTGGAATTTCTGCCGGAGGTGACCATAGGAAATCAAGCGGCGGGACGTCTGGCTGAGTTTGACCAGATCCAGGTCAGTGTGGCTTTAGGGGATAATCAGGCCAGTTTCCTTGGGTCTGTAGGTCCAGGAGAGAGGCTGCTCTTAAATGTAGGGACTGGAAGTCAGATTTCTGCCTGTACAGAGCGTTTTGTGAAAACAAAAGAAGCGGAATGCAGGCCATATTTGGGAAAAACATGGCTGATCGCGGGATCTCCTTTGTGCGGCGGATATGCTTATTCTTTATTAAAAAGGTTTGTAGAAGAAATTTTTGCCCTTGATGGGACAAAGCCGGGCCGGTCAGTATATGAGCTGATGAATGGAGAGGCCAGGCAGGTATACGAAGAAAAAGGGCGGGAAGTACAAGTGGATACCCGGTTTAACGGAAGCCGGAGTAATCCATCCCTTACAGGCGGCATTGGGAATCTTACGGAAGAGACCTTCCATTTGGGTTCTTTTGCCCTTGGGACACTGAAAGGAATTTGCGAGGAGTTGTACTGTTTTTACAGGGAGTTTCCAGAAGAAGTAAAGAAATCAGGAACCCTTGTAGGAAGCGGCAACGGGATCCGGCTGAATCCGCTTCTTCAGGAAATATGCTGTGAGCGGTTTGAAATGGGGATGAAGATCCCGCTGTATTCAGAAGAAGCCGGATATGGCACAGCCCTTTTCTCCCTGCTGGCGGCAGGCAGATATAGGGATGTGGAGGAAGTAAAAAGCCTGATCCGCTATGAATAAAGAGAGCCGCAAACCAGGGACATTCCTGGTTTGCGGCTTTTTTAGCCCGCGGTATGTTCGGCGGTCTGCGCAAAGCGCGGAATCTTATTGTGATCAGGCGATTACCAGCGGTACGCCCATTTCTTTCGCGATTTCCACATTTTCATGAGAGACTTGGCTGTCAGTTATGATTTTCTTTACTTGATTGATCGGACAGATCACCGACAGGTATCCGCCGCCAAATTTACTGCTGTCCGCCAGTACATAGACTTCCTTTGAAGCCTTTAGGATCGCCCGCTTGACCTGCATCTGCGGAGTGGCGATGGAAGTAAGACCCGCTTCGAAGTTGATTCCGTGAACGCCGATGAAGCCTTTATCCACGTGAAAACTTTCCATATTTTCCAAAGCGGATTCTCCCATGGTTGCGGACAGATGACCGCCTACGTATCCGCCGATCATGTACAGCTCCACGTGCCCGACACCTGCAAGCTCGTTTCCGGTCAGGAGGGAGTTGGTGACGACCGCGATCCGTTTCCCCGGGTGGCTTTTGATATACAGAGCCAGGTAGAAGCTGGTAGACGCGTCATCGATGATGATAGTATCGCCATCGTCGATATATTCGTATGCCCGGCGAGCGATCGCCTCTTTCCGATCCGCATTCCGGAAAATACTTTCTGTACGGTATTTTTTGGCCAGATTGGACTCCAGCCGGACCGCTCCTCCGTGGATTCGTTTTAAAAGGCCCTCATCCTGCATCTCTTTAATATCATTGCGAATGGTAACTTCAGAGCAATTTAGAGACCTGCTCAACTCTGCGACTCGTACCTTTCCTTTTTTTTCCAGCTCCTCTAAAATTGCCTGCCTGCGTTCTTCCATAATCAGCCCCCCTTATGTCTTTATTTAAACTTGTGCGTATGCTATTGCGTCAAGCGTACATGATTCAGCCCGATATGGCGGACCACCATCTGCATGATCGGTACAAATCGGTCGCCAAAGGATTCTTTTGGGATAATAAAAGCCAGATCTCTTCCATAGTAGATGCCGATAGTCTTAGGAGTGGTTACCGTTCGCTGGATTTGATCCCAGCTATATTTTGTGTTTTTACCGTTTTGGGCTACCACAATCCCGTCTGCCTCAGAGAAAATATACTCCTTCGGATCCTTGTATTCTGGATTGGTCTTCATCTGTTTATTTGCGCGGATCTTTAAAAGAATAGGCGTATAGGACAGAAAAGCGCCCCCTGCGATCACGTATAGGAGAAAATGTTCAAAATCAACCCTCCCCATGACCTGCATGACGACTCCGATTACGATTACGCCCATGCCAAGCATGTTGACAAGAAAACCGGACGCCTTTGAAAATGTGTGATATAGCAAAAAATCAAATAAATGTTCTTTTGTAAGTTGTACATCCAATTTTTCCATAAGAATCTTCCTCGTTTTGATTTTAAGAAAGTCCTCTAAACATGCTAATGTTATTGTAGCATATCAGAGGACTTTTTTCACTTTTTGATTTTGATTAATCCGCGGCGCTGGGAGCGGCCACACTTGCGTCAACTTTATAGCGGGCCCAGCCTTCCGGCGAGTAGATGCCCAGCTGCTTCTTCTGCATCAGCTTGTCAAAGAATGCTGTAATAAACGGGCAGAGGAACAAAGTTACAACAGAGGCTGTCGCGCACTGGGCTGTCGCCATATCTACATACTGAGCCATAGTCGGGTCGGCTTCGCCGACGGCGGCAGGGGTCATGGCGGAATTCAGCGCGGTTGTACCGATGGCCGCGCCCATAGCGTTCCTTTCTTTCTTTGGCAGCAGCAGATTGTTTGTAAAGAAGAAGATCACTGCTGTGGCGGCAGATACCAGACCAAGGATGATGCCGGCGGCGCCTGCTGTAATGATCGTATTGATATCTGTCTTGGCTCCGATGGAGATCGTCATGAAGAAAGTAACGATAGGCTGAGCGGTCGCGCAGGCTTTTCTAAAGCCGGCATCCAGATTACCCCAGATAAAGCCGATCAGCAATGGAACCAGTACCGCGATCAGGGAATCGATTGGGATGGAAGCCAGCCCGGTCGCGCCCAGAGCGATCAGAGTAAAAAACGGCCCGTCATTTAGAGACAGAATGGAGATAGCGCCAGTATCTGTCGCGTTGCCAAACTGGGAGGACAAAGAGATATACAGGGAGCCGTTTGAATTCGTGATAGTAGCGATCCATACAAACGGGGCAATCCCAAGGAAGCCGGCAGGCCCGCATAAGGTGCTGATTAAAAAGCCAATGAGCACGCCAAGGAGAAATTTGGTGGCGGTCAGAGTTACGCCTTTATAGAGAGGCATACCTACCTGCTTGATGTTGATGGCAGAACCGCAGACAATCAGGAAAAATCCCATCATACAAGAATTGCCCTCATAAAACAGCGCGGTCACATATCCGCCGATCTGATAAGCCTGTGGGAAAAAGGTGGCGATCAGGACAGCCAGGACCAGGGGGATGATGACAAGTCCGCCGGGGAGTTTCTTCATTTTATTAAGCAGATCGAGATCTGTGGGTTTCTTAACTTCATTGTTTTGTTCGCTCATTTCTATTTCCTCCAATTTTAGTTTCTTGCCGACTCGCGGAAAAGACGATCCACAATATCACAGGCAGTATTGTCATTTCCGGTCAAGCCGCCTTTCCCCACGATCGGAAGCCCGTCATAGCTTCCTACAAGCCGTCCCACATCTGTCTGGGGAATTACATAATCTACAACTTCAATACATTCTACACCGAGCTGATAACATACATTTACCATAGTGTCGCCGCCGGTGGTATAAAGACCGGCTATTTTTTCACGGCCGCATTGCTCCAAAAGCTGTGAAATAATGGTCCCAAGCCCCGCGTTAATCCGGTTGGCGCTCATGCCGCCCGCATAGTGCCGTTTATTGTCTTCTTCATCCAGATTCAACAGTTCTCCGTGGAGAGCTGTTTCAAATAAAATGGCCCGCGGAGGAACCGAGGAATTCAGAAGGTCTTCCGCTTTATGTACTGCCCGAAAGACTTCATCCAGAGAATCAGCGCCTCCCTCAACCAAAGGGATTGGATCTACACTGATGCGCGCATGACGGGGATCTTGGCACAGAATCTCCATCTGTTTTTTTGTCACTGGCGTCGCGCTGCCAGCGGCGATCAATACTGTTTTACCCGCCTCGTTGGCAGCAGGGGGGATATTATCTGCTTCTTCCTGGATCAGATCCCGGTAATAGGCCAGTTTAGAAGTAAAGGGACCGGGATCTACCGCCAGTACGTTCCACTTTAGTTCAATACATGCCTTAGCGATCTCTTCCACATCTTCCAAGGTGATCGCATCTACAACGATCACTTCACAGCCATTTGCCCTCTGCTCCCGTAACGCATCCCGGATGGCTTCTTCGCCGCCAAGTACCTGGCTTAAAGTGACCAGTCCGATTTTCCGACGGGTCTGTCCGGCAAGCAGACGTGGAACATAATTCTCTGTTACCGGCGTGCGTACGTCGTGGGCAACAGGTGTGTTGATCAAGGCTACTCCATCGATCACAGAATATCCTCCGACCAGGATCCGTCTGGATTGCGGCATGGCTGGAACTACAACGGCAATGCTGCCGCTGGCCAGTTGATCCAGCATCGCATCGATTTCCACACCAACGCCTCCGCGCAAAGTGGTGTCGATCCGTTTGGAAAAATATTGTACGCCCATACGTTTCAGGGCGAGCGTGGCGGAAGATACCTTCTCATAGGCTTCATTTGCGGGAAGCGGACGACTGTTGCTGCTAATGAGGATCGCATCCAGCTGTTCTACGCCTTCTCCTTTTTCCGCGGCTTCCTCGTTAAAAAATACAGCTGTTCTTGCCTTTGACCGGGCCAGGAGCACACCTGTCGTTGTGGCGCCTGTCAGGTCATCGGCTACAGCACCGATCAATGGCATTACTTTTCTCCCCTTTCATGCTGTTTGGCGGCGTATTCGGAAACAACCGCTGTTGATTCGATGAGGCTGATCGGATTCGCGATGCCTTTTCCCGCAATATCAAACGCGGTTCCGTGGTCTACAGAGCTTCGGATGAAAGGAAGGCCAAAAGTCAGAGTAACGGACTTTTCGAAATCCAATGTTTTGCAGGCGATATGTCCCTGATCATGATAAAGAGACAGAATCGCGTCGAATTTACCGGATTTTCCAATGTGAAATACAGAATCTGCCGGGCAGGGTCCGATCGCGTTGATGCCGAGAGCTTTGGCCGCTTCTACCGCGGGGCCGATGTCGGTAAGCTCCTCTGTGCCGAAAAGACCGTTGTCTCCATTGTGGGGATTCAATCCGGCAACGGCGATCAATGGATTTTCAATACCCACCTTGCGCAGTTCTTTGTCGATGTTGACTACATTCTCCAAGATCACATCCTTGGTAGCGTAATGGCAGGCATCGACCAGCGACATGTGGCGGCTGACGAAGAACACTCTCAGCTTATGGCAGGAAAACATAGTCAAGGCGTAAGGAGAATTTGTGGCGTGCTGATAGATCTCTGTGTGTCCGGGTTCTTTTACACCGATAAGCTTAATGGCGCCTTTGTGGATCGGCGAGGTGGATACGGCATCGATCTTTCCGGCCAGTCCAAGCTCAATTGATTTCATGATCCAGTCAATCGCCATCTGTCCGGCAAGTTCCTGGACCTGTCCCCACTGGATTGAATCGGTGTCGTAGGTTCCTGTTTCCAAGATATCGACCACCCCATATTTGAATTCTGCCTCAGAGGGATCGGTGATCTTATGGTATTCCAGATGTTTGCCGAGCACATTAGCGGCTTTTTCCATAATAGCCTCGCTTCCGATTACAAATGGCCGGCAGCATTCATGGATTCCCTGATCCAGCATGGTACCTACAACGATTTCCGGACCGATTCCGGCCGGGTCTCCCATTGTAATCGCGGTAATTGGTTTAAAAGTTTCGCTCATTTTCTCTCTCCTTCCATTTATGTTTCGTTTTACTTTTGTTTGTAAATAAATTCTAAAACTTTTTGGTTTCGATTTCAATATAATTTTATAAATTTGGAGGATTTAGATAGATAAAGATAAGATAATTGTGCAGTTTAACAATTAAAAAAGAGAGAGATTTTCGTTTGGTTTCGATTTGATGAAAATAAGAAAGAATTGACGCTTACACTTAGTGTGAAATTTCCTGTACGCTATCGGCTATGTCCCGCAGTAGCTTTACCGCCGAGTCTGTCACATAAGTGGAGTAATAAGCGATACCAGGGGCGGAATTTGACATTGCGCGGCTGATTCCGGCAAGCTGCAGCATTTCTGCCTCCTTTTTCCGTGAAATGATTGCGAATCCGCAAAGTAACGATTATAATAAGGATAGCGTCATTATAATATAATTACAATCTGAATGGAAGACGAGGTTAGACAAAGATGAGAATTGGAATTGGAAATGATCATGCGGCAGTGGAAATGAAAAACGAAGTGGCAGAATACCTCCGGGAAAAAGGATATGAGGTTGTCAATTATGGGACAGACACCCATGAAAGCTGTCATTATCCGGTATATGGAGAAAAAGTGGGAAGAGCGGTGGTTTCCGGTGAAGTGGATCTTGGAATCTTGATCTGCGGGACAGGCGTAGGAATCTCTCTGGCGGCCAATAAAGTAAAAGGCGTCAGGGCTGTGGTATGTTCAGAGCCTTATTCCGCGAAACTGTCCAGGCAGCATAATAATACCAATGTGCTTGCCTTTGGAGCAAGGGTGATCGGAATCGAGATGGCGAAGATGATCATTGATGAGTGGCTGAACGCGGAATTCCTGGGAGGACGCCATCAGACCAGAGTGGATATGATCATGGATATTGAGAACCGTTAGGAGTATTCGGACAGATAAGAATATCCTGAAAGATGAGACGTAATATAAAAAGAACCGGCCATAGCGGGCCGGTTCTTTTGTTTGCCATAGCGGAGCGATCATCAGATCACATAAATTGCTGGATCACATGGAGCACCCCATCCTCATCATTAGACTTGGTCACATAATCCGCCCGTTCTTTTACCAAGGGCTGAGCGTTTGCCATAGCAACGCCAAGGCCTGCTGTTTCGATCATAGTCAGATCATTATAACCGTCTCCGCAGCAGATCATCTGGTCGGCGGTCAAGCCAATGCTGGTAAGGAGACGCAGAAGAGAATGTGCTTTGTCAATCTGAGGAGGCATGATCTCCAGGAAGAAAGGGTCCGAGCAATAGACGAACAGATAGGAACGAAAGTAATCCGTTACTTCTTTCTTTGCGCTGCTGATCATCTCTGGTTCTCCTGTAACAAGAAACTTATTCGGTTTTCTGGGGACCTGTGAGGGGAAATCATCCGCCGTAATGATCGGCATATGGTTGATATAGGATTCCAGCTGGCTGTAAGCATTGGGGCCCGCCGCGGAGATCAGATGGTCTTCTCCATAAGCCAGGATGTCAAGGCCAGGATACTTCCTGATAATGTCAAACAAAGGAGCGGCCACATTGTCTGGAAGTACTTTGTTGTAGATCACCTGCCCAAGGCGGCAGTCGATAATACGTCCTCCGTTGAAGGAGAGGACGTATCCGCCATAGTCCTGGAGGCGGAGCTGATCCGCGAGAGGCAGGACGCCCTGAGTGGGACGCCCGCTGGCCAAGACTACTTTTTTCCCTTGTTTTTGTATATCGATCAGCGCTTCCAAAGTGGGAAGGCTGATCTCTTTTTTTGAATTGGTAAGTGTACCATCTAAATCCAGCGCTAGAATCTGATAGTCCATCTTAACGGTTCCTTTCCTGCCCGCTGCAACAGCTTATACATTTCTTTGATCTATTTATTTTGAAGCGCCTCTACGACAACGGGAAGCTTCATGTATTTGGAGGCTTTTACAAGGACATTGTCCCCTTTTTGAATCAGAGTATCCAAAGAAGAGAGAAAATCTTCCTTGGTTTCAAACCACATTCCTTTCGCGGAAGATCCGGCCTCTGTCACTCCGCGGACCAGATCCTTGGACATAGGCCCGATGCCGCAGACCAGATCGATGCCTTTTTGGGCGGCATAAGCCCCGACCTGATAGTGAAGATCCAGCTCATCGCTGCCAAGTTCTCCCATATCCCCAAGCACAGCTACTTTGCGCCCTTCAGATAAGGCGAGCACATCGATGGCGGCTTTGGTGGAGACAGGATTGGCATTATAGCAGTCGTCCAAGATCGTTAAGGAGTCGGTCTGGATCAGGTGATTCCGTCCGGGAAGAGCAGCGTAGCTTTCAATACCGGCCTTGATCTCCTCAGGAGTAAGACCTAAGGAATATCCGACAGCCGCGCCGGCCAGCGCGTTGGAAACCATATGGGATCCGGGAACGGGGATCACGCAGGTAAAGGAGTCTCCTGAAGGCAGATGGATGGTACATCTGGTCCCTTTCAGCCCAAGAGCCTGAATGGCGGATGCTCGGAACTGGCTGTTTTCCCCTGTTCCAAAGAAAAAGGGAACGCTGCCTTTGACTGGCTCCATCTGGGAGAGCAGGTCGTCATCGCCGTTCAGGATGATGGTTCCTCCGTTTTTCATGTCCTGGATCATCTCTGATTTCTCCTGCAGGATTCCTTCTCTGGTCTTGAAGAATTCCAGATGGGCTACGCCGATATTGGTAATGACACAGATATCCGGGCTGGCTACAGAAGAAAGCCGGCGCATCTCGCCAAAATGATTGACGCCCATTTCCAGGATCGCCACCTCGTGAGACTCGTTCATCTGAAAGATGGTAAGAGGAAGTCCCCATTCGTTGTTAAAATTTCCCAGGGTTTTGTGGACGTTATATTTCTGGGAAGCTACCGCGGCGATCATTTCCTTGGTGCTGGTCTTTCCAACACTTCCGGTAATTCCGACTACTTTTACGTCAAAGGAGTCACGGTACAGCTTGGCAATATCCAAGAGAGCCTGACCGGTAGATTCCACTAAGATATAAGGATAATCCGTATCTCCAAGATCTTCATGGGAGACAACGCACAAAGCGCCCTTAGCGATGGTGTCTGGAATAAACTGGTGGGCATTCACGTTCTCGCCGTCGATGGCGACGAAGAGATCGCCTTTTTCCACTTTCCGGCTGTCGATCACAACATCTGTGACTTCCTCCGAAAGCAGGCGTTCCGGTCCGTGATATGTTCCTCTGCAGGCTTTGGTAATGTTTTCCAAGGTAAGGTTTTTCAATGTTACTTTCTCCTTTCGCACTTCATTAACGATAGCGGACATTCATCGATTCTTCAATGATCAGTTCGCACAATTCTCCGTAATCAATCCCGGCGGCCTTGGCGGCTTTAGGGATCAGACTTGAAGGGGTCATCCCAGGCAGTCCGTTCATCTCCAGACAGTAGAATCTGCCGTCTGATTCGTCTACGATAAAATCAGCGCGGGCATACACGTCCATACGCAGGGCCTGAAACGCTTTTTCTCCTGCCCGGCGCATTTTTTTCTGAGTCTTCTCATCCAGAGATACCGGCGGGCACAGTTCTTGGGCGCCGCCCGCCTGATATTTATTCTCATAGTTAAACACCCCATTTTTGGGAATGATCTCGACCAAAGGAAGAGCTTTGCCGGCAACGATGCTGCAGGCGTACTCACGGCCTTTGATATAAGGCTCGATCACTACTTCGTCCTGCTGGTCTTCCTCAAAAGAACGGCGCACCGCTTCCTTGTACTCGTCTTCTGTGTGGACGATATATACGCCGATGCTGGAACCGCTGGAACAAGGTTTGATCACAAGAGGAAGGTAGTAACCCAGCTCTTCCAGCGGAGTATCTTTGGTTTCTGGAGTCAAAGATGTTCCTCTGGGAGTGGGAACACGGGTCATTTTAAAAATCTGTTTGGCTACCAGTTTATTCATAGACAGAGAGCAGCCAAGAGAATTAGGTCCTGTATAGCGGATGCCAAGGATATCGAAGGTCGCCTGGAGTTTCCCGTTTTCTCCGACAGAACCATGCAGACCCATGAATGTGATATCAGCCATTCGGCACAGCTCTACCACGTTAGGGCCAAGATAACAGTCTGACTGGTCGGGACGGGAGGCCTTGAGAGCTTCCAGATCCGGCGTAGTAGTTTTGATCCCGTCTGCGATCTCAAGTCCGCCTCCCGGCAGATCAAAGACTTTCTCAAGCTCATCGGGAGCGCAGGGATAGCCGAAGAATACGTCCAGAAGAAACGCGCGATGTCCCCGGTCTCTGAGCGTTTTGCAGATCCCGGCTCCTGAGATCAGTGAAACGTCTCTTTCTGGGCTTAATCCCCCAGCTAATACAATAATTTTCATAATTTAAAAATCTCCTCATTTTCTAGTTAATCAGTTTTCGCCATCTCATCCAAAAGGGCCTTTTTCACATCATACAGCTTCTGGGAGAGATCCACATGCACTTCGTGCGGGTAGAAGAGACGCTTGGTCTCCTCCCACAGGGTGTTCTTCTCCTGACGGCAGTAGTCGGCGATTTCTGTGACGGTGGGAGACTGGTAAATGCACTCCCCATTCCGGAATATGGGGACAAGAATCTCCCGCATGGTGTAAGAGCCTCCGGGAAGTTTGGTTTTCTTCCAGGTCTCAATCGGATCAAAGAGCAGAAGATCTTTGCTGGTGTCGTATTTTTCGCCTACAAAGCAGATCAGGTCCGCTTTGATTTTTCCTGTTGCTTTATCATAGATCCGATAGATTGTCTTGTTTCCAGGATTGGTGATTTTTTCTGTGTTTTCTGAAATTTTGATCTTAGGGATAAACTCTCCGTTTTTATCCATGGTAGCGGCCAGCTTATAGACGCCGCCAAAGGAAGGACAGTCTTTGGAGGTGATCAGGTTTGTGCCTACACCCCAGGAGTCGATCTTAGCGCCCTGCAGTTTCAGGTCGTGGAGCAGGTATTCGTCCAAATCGTTGGAAGCGCAGATGGTAGCGTCCGGGAAACCGGCCTCATCCAGCATCTTGCGGGCTTCTTTAGAAAGATAAGCAAGGTCTCCGCTGTCTAAGCGGATTCCATATTTCTTCAGAACATGACCTTCCTTTTTGCACTCTTGAAAAACCCGGATGGCATTTGGTACTCCTGATTTAAGAGTATCGTAAGTGTCTACCAGGAGGGTGCAGTTATCGGGATACATATCCGCGTAAGTCTTGAAAGCGGTATATTCATCTTCAAAACTCATGATCCAGCTGTGAGCGTGAGTTCCCATTACAGGTACGTCAAAAAGCTGCCCGGCCAGTACATTGGAGGTTCCGATACAGCCGCCGATCATAGCCGCCCTTGCGCCGTAAAGACCGGCATCCGGTCCCTGGGCCCGCCTGAGCCCGAATTCCATGATACCGCTTCCATTTGCGGCGAAGACGATCCGGGAAGTTTTGGTAGCGATCAAAGACTGGTGATTGATGATGTTTAAGATCGCGGTTTCCACAAGCTGCGCTTCCATGATGGGAGCGATTACTTTTAAAAGAGGTTCCTTGGGGAATACCACAGTTCCCTCCGGGATGGCGTAAATGTCTCCGCTGAAATGAAATCCGCTTAAATAGTGCAGAAATTCTTCATCGAAGATTCCAAGTCCTCTCAGGTAATCTACATCTTCATAGGTGAAGTTCAGATTTTTGATGTAGCTGATGACCTGATCAAGCCCCGCGCATACAGAATATCCGTTATTACACGGGTTTTGCCGGAAGAACACGTCAAAGATGACGGTTTCATTCTGGGATTGTTTATAATAATAGCCCTGCATCATTGTCAATTCGTACAGGTCGGTCAACAGTGTCAGATCCTGTGTGTTCATTTGTTTGATTTATCTCCTTTGTCTCCTTTTCGGGCCTTTTGACCCTTGGTTACCCATCATTATAGCATTAGTATCTGGAAAATGGAAGAAAAAAAGCCGGGACCGGACCCTTATAAAAGGGCCTGGTTCCGGTTGATGGTTTCCTGTATGATATTCTGACAGTAAGACGCCAGTTTTTTGCGGGTTTCTTTGTCTAATTCATTGGGATAGATCGGTTTTCCATACTCAAGGATGACGTGAGTCTTCCGAACGAAAGGAAGATGGCTTTCAAAAATGGAGATCGTATTGTTCATACTGATAGGAATGATGGCGCAGCCAGTCTTTTCCGCGATTTTAAACGAGCCGCTGTGGAAGGGCAGCAGACTCAACTCTTCTCCAGTGTTGCGGGTTCCCTCGGGGAAAATGCAGATAGAGATTCCCTGTTTGATATAATCAATAGCCTGAAGGATGGTCTTTAAGCCTTCTTTGGGATTCTCCCGGTCCAGGAAGAGGCAGTAGAGCCGCTTCATCCAATCCCGGAGCAGGGGATAGCGCAGCATCTCTTTCTTGGCGATATATCCGGTCAGCCGCCGGCATCTGGAATAGGTAAGCAGAATGTCAAAATAGCTTCTGTGGTTGCCGATGAATAAAACCGGTTCGTCGGGCACATTTTCCTCCCCGATCACTGTGATCTTGGTACCGGCTGCGGTGAGCATCAGCTTAAATGTCCACTGCACCAGACGAAGACATTGATAATCTCTTGTTTTCTTGCTGAAGCATCCCACCAAAGCCTCGAAAAGGAGCACCGGGATGCCAAGGAGCAGATATAAGAACAGGATTAGAATAATGGTCAAAAATCTTATCATAAGTTAGGAACCTCACATTCATTTCTTAGTTTTGCACAGCACTAAAGAGTATTATACAACAAATTTGGAATTTTTCCTAGCACTGTTGTGTATCATGTTAAAGAGCAGATACCGTTTGCGGCGGTACTTATATAACAGGTGAAAGCAATGAAGCGTTTTAGAAATCGCGCGGCCGCTTTTCTTATGGCATGCGCCCTGCTTCTCCCGGCTTGCTCGATGCAGATCGACGATGAGGAAAAGCTGAGGGATATTGAGTATACGGTGGTAGATCCGGAGGAAGTGCCAGAGGAGCTTAACGCTCAGATCGAAGAGGAAAAGAAGGATGTTTTCCGTCTGACTTTTGCCGATGAAGGCTGGCTCTATCTTGCGAGAGGATATGGAGAGAAGGATACCAGCGGCTACAGCGTGGAGGTGGCGGAGTGCTGGGAATCTGATAATGCCGTCTGTCTGCGTACCCGGCTTACAGGCCCTTCCAGGGATGAAGAAATTGCAGAGGAAGCCACATGGCCATATCTTGTGGTGAAAATGGAGTATTGCGATAAGGATGTTATATTTTATTAAAAGAAAGGAGACAAAACAGATGGAATGTGAGAAGAGGAATTTCCAGGTATACCGTCAGGGAAGGACAGCCTTGGATCAATTCTATATGGATGAAGACTATAATGTACCCGATGCGAAAAGCGATGTAAAGCGTGTGATATTGAGCGAAGGAAATGTACATATTGAGGACATGAGTCTGGCAGAGAACTATGTGCGGGTCCAGGGAAATCTGAAGTTCCGGATCCTTTACGCGGCGGACGAGGAGATTCAGGGCCTGGCTTCTATGGAAGGCAGCTTTCCATTTGAGGAAATGGTTTATATGGAAGAACCTCCCATGGAGAATCTGTTTCTAAAAAGCGCCCAGGCGGACCTGGCGGTATCGGCGGTTCATTCCAGAAAGCTGAATATCCATGCTGTAGTCGAACTGCAGATCAGCTCTGAAGGGAGAGAAGAAATGGAGCTGACCGCAGATGCAAAGGGAGAAGAAACCCTGTATAAAAAATACAGGACCGAACAAATCCTGAAATTATTTGCCGTGCGTAAAGATACCTGCCGCATTCGGGAGGAGGCTCAGATCGGGGGTATGCAGGAAAGCATCGGCAGTCTTCTGTGGACAGATCTTGGCAGCAGGAAGCTGGATACCAGAGTAGGGACGGATGAACTTCTGCTGCAGGGGGAACTGCTTCTATTCTGCTTCTATGAATCTCCTGAGGGAAAAACAGACTGGATCGAGCAGACGCTTCCTTATGAGGGAAGGATGGAGTGTCCGGGCGCCCAGGATTCTATGTACCATCAGATCTATCCGGAGCTGAAAGACGTTCATATTGAAGCTCGTATGGATGAAAACGGGGAAATGCGCCTTCTTGGAGTGGAAGCGGTGATAGAGGCAAGGATCGTCCTTTATGAAGAGGAAGAGATGAGCCTGCTGGAAGATCTGTATTCTTTAAAACAGGTGTGCGCGCCCAGGCGCCGGAGTGTGGTACCGGAGCAGCTTCTCATGCAGAATCATTCAAAGTGTAAGGTGACAGAGCGGCTTTCTCTTCCGGAGATCCAGGATGATATCCTGCAGATCTGCCATAGCGGCGGAAGGATTCAGCTGGAAAATGTGTCGCCGCAAGAGGAGGGGCTTTCTATCGAGGGCGTGCTGCATGTTTCCTTTCTATATGTAAAGGCGGATGACGCGCTGCCATTTGATGTGTGGCAGGGAATGGTGCCTTTCTCCTATCTGCTGGAAAGCAACGCCACCAGCCCGGATATGGAAAGCGACCTGACATGCGGCGTGGAACAGCTTGCGGTAGGGCTTCTGGGAAATGGGGAGGTGGAAGTAAAAGCAGTGCTGGCTTTTAGCAGCTTCTTGAGAAAACCGGTGCCGATCGAGAATATTGAAGAGGTGGAGACGCGGCCGGAAGATCTAAGAGAAATAGAGAACCGTCCGGGGATCATCGGTTATGTGATCCGGGAAGGGGATGAACTATGGGATCTTGCCAAACGATACCACACTACAGTAGAAGGAATACAGCAGATCAATGGAATTGAGGATTCCAAAGTTAAGCCGGGAGAAAAACTATTGATTTTTAAAGAAAATATGGGTATACTATAAAGACATTGTATACAAGATACATAGTACAAACAAAGTACAAAAGCAAGGGGAAACATAGATGGAAAAGATGGAACTAAGAGCGCTGGGCAAGATCAACTTAGGACTGGATGTGCTGGGAAGACGGGAAAATGGTTATCACGACGTGCGGATGGTAATGCAGACGGTGTACCTTTATGACCTGATCACACTGGAACTTACAAGAGAACCGGGGATCGAGATAAAGACCAATCTTTCTTTTCTTCCGGTAAATGAGAATAATCTGGCGTATCGGGCCGCAAAACTTCTGATGGATGAGTTTAAGATCCAGGATGGGATCCGGATCTCGTTAGAAAAGCATATACCGGTGTCTGCGGGAATGGCAGGGGGAAGTTCTAACGCGGCGGCAGTCTTATATGGATTAAACCGGATGTTTGATCTGAAGCTTACGGATCAGCAGTTGATGGAGCGGGGAGTGACGCTGGGGGCTGACGTTCCTTACTGTATCTTACGGGGAACGGTGCTGGCGGAAGGGATCGGGGAGATCCTGACGCCTCTTCCTCCAATGCCCCGCTGCTATGTGCTTTTGGCGAAACCGCCGGTGAATGTATCTACAAAGGCGGTTTATGAGAAGCTGGACGCCTGCCGGATCGAAAGACATCCCGACATCAGCGGGATCTTGGAAGGACTGGAGGAGCAGGATCTTCATAAGGTGGCGGGAGCTATGGGGAATGTCCTGGAAGAGGTCACGGCGGGAGATTATCCGGTGATCGATGAGATCAAGAAGGTGATGAAAGAAGGCGGAGCGCTGAATGCCATGATGAGCGGAAGCGGTCCAACGGTATTTGGCATCTACGACGACCGGAGAAAGGCGAAAGCGGCGGCGTCTAAGATAAGGGAACAGAAGCTTGCAAGGCAGGTGTATGTGACAAACGTACATAACGCAAGGAGGAGATAAAACATGGAATCCAATTTTAATGTCAGTATGAATGAGTACCTTCCGCTCAGGGATGTGGTATTCAATACACTCAGACAAGCGATCCTGCGGGGAGAACTGAAGCCGGGAGAGCGGTTGATGGAGATCCAGCTTGCCAACAAACTGGGAGTGAGCCGCACACCGGTGCGGGAAGCGATCCGCAAGCTGGAGCTGGAGGGATTAGTGCTGATGATCCCGCGAAAAGGCGCGGAAGTGGCGGATATTTCGGAGAAAAGTCTGCGGGATGTCCTGGAAGTGAGGGAAGCGCTGGAAGAACTGGCGGTGCGGCTGGCTTGCGATAAGATTACGAAGGATGGGATCGAGGAACTTAAGAAGGCGGCCCAGGATTTCAGAAAAGTACTTAAAAGTCATGATATTACAGAAATCGCGGAGGCAGACGTGCGGTTTCATGATGTGATCTGTATCATTACAGAGAACCAGAAACTGGTCCAGCTTCTGAATAATCTGCGGGAACAAATGTACCGTTACCGCATCGAGTATCTGAAAGACCCGGAAATTTATGAAAAGCTTCTGGATGAGCATGAGGAGATCATCCGGCATATTGAGAAGGGCG
Organism: uncultured Mordavella sp.; assembly: GCA_902406105.1. Taxonomy (GTDB): domain Bacteria; phylum Bacillota; class Clostridia; order Lachnospirales; family Lachnospiraceae; genus Massilistercora. The sequence continues at coordinate 21,039 of CABPCP010000007.1, read as the reverse complement.
AGAAAGAAGAGGCCGCCAAAGTGGTCTCGCAGCATATTGAGAACCAGGCTCAGGCGGTCACGGATGTGATCCGAACGAAAAAGAATTAAGTATATGGTATAAACACGGGAAAATATGTGCAGACTCCAGACAACCAAGATCAAGGAGGTACATAAACCGTGGGAAAAGGGAAAAGATTTAGAATTGGAATAGAAAACAGAAGGGTACAGAAAGTGATCTGCATCGTGCTGGCATTCTGCAGCGCATTTCTTTTGACAGGGTCAGTGGCGGAGCAAAGGAATCTGTCTGTGGAGGCGAAGGTAAGCTCTCTGCAGGAAGACCTGGCGGAAGAAGTGCTTCGCTTCCATGTGGTCGCCAACAGCGACAGCCAGGAAGACCAGGCGGTAAAATACCAGGTGCGGGATGCGGTCATCGCTTATATGCGCCAGTCCCTTGGAACGGGAGAGGAAACATCCCTGGAACAGACCAAAGAGTGGGCGAAAGATCATCTTGGGGAGATCGAGGCAGTTGCCAGAAACGTGGTGCGGGCCGGGGGAGGAACCTATGAGGTCCGGGCTAAAATGGCGAACCTCTATTTCCCGGACAAGCGGTATGGAGACGTGTGGTTCCCCAAAGGCCGTTATGAAGCTCTCCGCGTGGAACTGGGAGACGGAGTCGGACGAAACTGGTGGTGCGTCCTCTATCCCAATCTCTGCTTTACCGATACGACCTGCGCGGTGGTGACGGACGAAGGTCGGCAGGAACTGGAGCATGTTTTGACGGAAGAAGAGTACGAGATGGTGACAGCCACCTCAGACTTTAAGATAAAATCATTTTTCTTTGGAGATTTATTTGGAGAAACGTAAGAAGCGGCAGGAGAATTGATATGACTGAATTCTTGGTAAGACATTTTGTAAAAGAGCATGAAGCGGTAGAAAAGGTGTCTGTCCGTACGGCCTACGGAGTGCTGGCCAGTATGGTAGGCATCTTTTGCAATATTTTCTTATTTATAGTAAAGTGGCTGATCGGATTTTTTCTGCAGAGCCTGTCAGTTATGGCGGATGCTTTTAATAATCTTTCGGATGCGGGCGGCTCGATCATCAGTCTGGTAGGCGTCAAGATGGCGGAAAAGCCGGCGGATAAGGATCATCCTTTCGGACATGGGAGGATTGAATACATAGCGGCGCTGGTGGTGGCGTTCCTGGTGCTGGAAGTTGGATTTACCTTCTTCAAAGACGCGGTGGGCAAGATCCGGGAACCGGAAGCTATGCGTTTCCAGCTGGTATCTATCGTTATTTTGTCGCTTTCGGTAGGAGTGAAGCTGTGGCTGTCCGTTTTTAACCGGAAACTGGGGAAGAGGATCGATTCGAAAGTATTGCAGGCCTCAGCCGCAGATGCTATCGGAGATGTGATCACTACATCCGCGACGATTATTTCCGTACTGTTTTGGCGGATTACGGGGTTGAATATCGATGGGTTTGTAGGCCTTGGCGTGTCTTTAGTCATTATGTGGGCAGGCATCGGAATTGCCAGAGACACGCTGGAACCTTTGATCGGGGAACCGGTTTCCAGGGAAGAATATGAGAAGATCACGAAGTTTGTGGAACAATACGAGGGGATCATGGGAAGCCATGACCTGATCGTCCATAATTATGGGCCGGGAAGAAGTATGGCTTCGATTCACGCGGAGGTGCCGAATGATGTGGATATCGAAGAATCCCATGAGATCATCGACCGGATCGAGCGGGACGCGGTTAAAAATCTGGGGATTTTCCTGGTCATCCACATGGACCCGGTGGAAACCAAGGATGCCCAGGTGCTGGCGGTGAAAAACCAAGTGGAACAGATCCTGGACGCGGTAGACAGGAAAGTGACCATCCATGATTTCCGTATGGTGGATGGAAAAGAGCAGATCAACCTGATCTTCGATATGGTGGTGCCATATGAATATGATGATGAGAAGCAGGCCCAGCTTCGCCGTACGGTGGAAAAGCTTCTGCATATCGCAGATCCAAGGTATCAGTGTGTGATCACGGTGGAAAGGAGTTACATAGATGTTGAGAAGGGATAACGCATATTCATTTGTAAGCAGGGTAAGATTCAGCGAGATCGACCATACCAAGAAGATCACGCTCCCGGGGATCATTAATTATTTCCAGGACTGCAGTATCTTTCAGTCGGAGAGCCTGGGGCTTGGCGTAGATTATCTGGCGGAGCATGGGAAGGCGTGGGTGCTTTCTGCCTGGCAGGTGATCGTGGATCGGTATCCCAAACTGGGAGAAGAGATCCAGATCCATACCTGGGCTACCGGATTTAAAGGGTTCATTGGAAACCGGAACTTCTGTATGACAGACGGCAAGGGAGAGACTGTGGCCTATGCCAATTCAATCTGGTCGTATATGGATATGAGAAAAGGCAGGCCGGTACGGCCGTCCCAGGAGGAAGCGGCTTCCTATGGGATGGGAGAACCGCTTGCTATGGAATATGCGCCCCGGAAGATCGAACTGCCGGAAGGATTCCAGCAAAAGCCCTCTTTCCCTGTGCGGAAATATCATATTGATACCAATGAGCATGTGAATAATTGCCAATATGTACAGATGGCGCTGGAATCTTTGGATGAAGAGATCCAGGTGAGGCAGATGCGGGCGGAATATAAGAAGTCGGCAGTCTATAAAGATGTGATCACGCCGCGGGTGTCGAGGGAAGAAGAACGGATCGTAGCGGCTTTATGCGGCGCAGATCAAGAGACTTACGCAGTGGTAGAATTCCAGACAGAAACGGGCGGCTGTAAGTAAACCAGGCACACGCATCAGAAAGAACACAAGGAGAAACGTATGAGGTTAGAAGAATATTTAGGAAAAAAGCGGACGCTGATGATCGTCAAAAAAGTAGAGTTTGGAGTCTATCTTGGAACAAAGGAGGACAAGGTGCTTCTGCCGGGGAAACAGGTGCCCAAGGGATTAGAAGCAGGAGACCCGGTGGAAGTATTTTTGTACCGGGATTCAGACGACCGCCTGATCGCTACCACAGCGGAGCCTAAGATCCAGCTGGGAGAGATCCGGAAACTTAAGGTAGTAGATACCGGACGCATTGGAGCCTTTTTAGACTGGGGGCTGGAGAAGGATTTGCTGCTTCCGTTCCGGGAGCAGACCAAGAAAGTCAAAGTGGGGGATCAGGTGCTGGCGGCCCTCTATGTGGACCGGTCGGGAAGACTGTGCGCCACCATGAAGCTGTATGAACGGCTGCGCCAGGATGCCCCTTATAAAAAGGATGATATGGTCCAGGGGACGGTGTATGAAACCAGCGATAATTTCGGGGTGTTTGTGGCGGTGGACGACTGCTACAGCGCGTTGATCCCAAAGCGAGAAGTCTATGGAGAACTTCAGGCAGGAGACGTGGTAGAAGCAAGAGTGACCAGGGTCCATGAGGACGGGAAAATGGACTTAAGTCTCCGCAAGAAAGCCTTCCTTCAGATGGATGAGGACGCCGGGAAAGTGCTGGAACGGCTCAAAGAGAACGGAGGAAGTCTTCCTTTTACCGATAAGGCGGATCCGGAACTGATCAAAAGGGAGCTTGGACTTAGTAAAAATGCCTTTAAAAGAGCGGTAGGACGACTGCTGAAAGAGCAGAAGATACAAATTACCGAAAAGACTATTGAATTCCTGGAAAAATAAGTTATAATTAGGGCGTAAACATAGAAACCGAAAGGAGATCTAAGAGATGAAAGTACAGAATATCACAGATATTGATAAGTTCTTTAAAGTAGTAGATTCATGCAAAGGGAAAGTAGAGCTGGTAACAGGAGAAGGAGACAGACTGAATCTGAAGTCCAAACTGTCTCAGTATGTATCCATGGCAAATATCTTCTCTAACGGTGAGATCCCGGAATTAGAGCTTGTGGCTCATGAGCCGGAAGATATTGATAAGCTGGTTTCCTTTATGATCAACGGTTAATTTTAACAAAACATAAGGAAGCGAATGTAGAGACTCTCTGCCAGGAACATGGCAGGGAGTTTTGTTTCAATGAATCAGACAAAGGAGCGGCTATGAGTTTTGCGCATCTGCACGTCCATACGGAGTATAGTCTTCTGGACGGATCTAATAAAATCAAAGAATGTATTGCCAGGGTCAAAGAACTGGGAATGGACAGCGTGGCCATCACGGACCATGGCGTGATGTACGGAGTGATCGATTTCTACCGGGCGGCCAAGGCGGCGGGCATCCGGCCGATCCTGGGCTGTGAGGTATATGTGGCGCCTGGATCCAGATTTGATAAGGAAGCCGGAGGCGACCGGGAGGAGAGGTATTATCATTTGGTTCTTCTGGCGGAGAATGATCTGGGATATCACAATCTGATGAAAATCGTTTCCAGAGGATTTACGGAAGGATATTATTACCGTCCCCGTGTGGATATGGAAATCCTGGAGCGGTATCACGAGGGCATCATTGCCTTGAGCGCATGTCTGGCTGGAGAGGTGCAGAGAAATATCGCCAGAGGCATGTATGAAGAAGGAAAGGCTGCTGCTCTGCGCTATCAGCAGATTTTCGGCGAAGGGAACTTCTTCCTGGAGCTTCAGGACCATGGCATTCCCCAGCAGAAAATGGTCAACCAGGGTCTGGTGCGGATGGCGGGAGAGACCGGCATTGAGCTGGTGGCTACCAATGACGTCCATTATACCTATGCGGAAGATGAGAAGCCTCACGATATCCTTCTGTGCATCCAGACAGGAAAGAAGATTGCCGACGAGGACCGGATGCGTTATGAAGGCGGCCAGTACTACATCAAGTCGGAAGAAGAGATGCGGGAACTGTTCCCCTATGCGCCGCAGGCGCTGGAAAACACTCAAAAGATCGCCCAGCGCTGCAACGTGGAGATTGAATTTGGAGTGACCAAGCTTCCGAAATTCGATGTGCCGGAAGGCTATACTTCCTGGGAATATTTAAATAAGCTGTGCCGGGAAGGCTTTGAGAAAAGATATCCTGACGCCGGAGAAGACCTGAAGGAACGGCTGGAATATGAGCTGTCCACCATTCACACCATGGGGTATGTGGACTATTTCCTGATCGTGTGGGATTTCATCCGCTACGCCAGGGATCATGGGATCATGGTAGGACCGGGGCGAGGGTCCGCCGCGGGGAGCATCGTGTCCTACTGTTTGGGGATCACCAGCATCGACCCGATCAAATACCAGCTTCTGTTTGAGCGTTTTCTGAATCCGGAGCGTGTGTCCATGCCGGATATTGACGTGGACTTCTGCTTTGAGCGGCGCCAGGAGGTCATTGATTATGTGGTGAGAAAATACGGAAGCGACCGGGTGGTACAGATCGTCACCTTTGGTACTCTGGCGGCCCGCGGTGTGATCCGGGATGTGGGCCGGGTCATGGACCTGCCCTATGCTTTTGTGGACAGTATTGCCAAGATGGTTCCTCAGGAATTAAATATTACTTTGGAGAAAGCGCTGAAGATGAGTCCGGAACTTCGGAAATCATACGAGGAAGATCCCCAGGTCAAAGAACTGGTGGACATGTCCATGCGTCTGGAAGGACTTCCCAGACATACTTCCATGCACGCGGCGGGCGTCGTCATCAGCCAGAAGGCTATCGATGAGTATGTTCCCCTTTCCCTGGGATCTGACGGTTCTGTGACAACCCAGTTTACCATGACGACCCTGGAAGAACTGGGCCTGCTGAAGATGGATTTCCTGGGCCTGCGGACCTTGACGGTGATCCAGGATGCGGCCCGTCTGGCGGGACAAAGCGCGGGACATGCCATAGACATCAACCAGATCGACTACGATGACAAAGCTGTGCTGGATTCCATAGGGACAGGAAAGACGGACGGCGTCTTCCAGCTGGAAAGCGCGGGGATGAAGAGCTTCATGAAGGAACTGAAACCGCAGAGCCTGGAAGATATCATCGCCGGAATTTCCCTGTACCGTCCGGGTCCTATGGATTTTATCCCTAAGTATATCAAAGGGAAGAACAACGCGGATACCATTACTTATGACTGCCCTCAGCTGAAACCCATCCTGGAACCCACATACGGCTGTATTGTCTATCAGGAGCAGGTTATGCAGATCGTGCGGGATCTGGGAGGATATACTCTTGGGAGGAGCGACCTGGTGCGCCGGGCAATGTCAAAGAAAAAGGGCGATGTCATGAAGAAGGAACGCCAGAATTTTGTCTATGGAAACAAGGAGGAAGGCGTTCCGGGCTGTGTGGCGAATGGAATTGATGAGAAGACCGCCAATAAGATCTATGACGAGATGATCGACTTCGCTAAGTACGCCTTTAATAAATCCCACGCCGCCGCGTACGCGGTGGTGGCCTATCAGACGGCGTGGCTGAAATATTATTATCCAGTAGAGTTTATGGCGGCGCTTATGACCTCTGTCATTGATAATCCGGGAAAGGTAGCAGAGTATATCTATAGCTGCCGGCAGATGGGAATTCGGATCCTGCCGCCGGATATCAATGAGGGATTTGGGAACTTCTCTGTGGACAGCGGAAATATCAGATACGGCCTCGCGGCGATCAAGAGTATCGGCCGGCCGGTGATCGAGGCGGTGATCCGGGAGCGTGAAAGCGCGGGGAAATTCCGCAGTTTGAAAGATTTCATTGAGCGGATGGCTGGAAAAGAAGTGAACAAAAGAGTCATCGAACATTTTATCAAGTCAGGAGCGTTTGATAGTCTGGGAGGGACTAGAAAACAGTTTATGGTGGTCTACATCCAGCTGATGGATCAGGTCAGCCAGGAGCGGAAATATTCCATGACAGGGCAGATGTCCCTGTTCGATATGGTGGGAGAGGATCAGAAAGCAGAATTTGACGTCCAGCTGCCAGATGTGGGAGAATATGAAAAAGAAACGCGGCTGTCTTTTGAAAAAGAAGTGCTGGGCGTGTATCTGAGCGGCCATCCCATGGAAGAATATGAAGAGAGGTGGCGGAAAGGGATCACCCGGACCACATTGGATTTCCAGTTGGACGAAGAGACTGGACGGACCAAAGTGCACGACGGTGTGAAAGAGACGATCGGAGGGATCATCTCAGGGAAAACGATCAAATATACCAAGAATAATAAGACGATGGCTTTCCTTACTATTGAGGACCTGGCAGGTACCGTAGAAGTGGTAGTGTTTCCCAGGGACTATGAGAAGAATCAGCAGTATCTTACTGAGGAGAGCAAAGTCTTTATCCGGGGAAGGGTCTCGGAAGAGGACGATGCGGCCAGCAAATTGATCTGCGAAGCGGTGGTCCCCTTTGACCAGACCAGGAAAGAACTGTGGCTCCAGTATGAGAAGAAAGAGGACTTCCTGGCCAGAGAAAAGGAACTCTATGAGATCATCGGTGATTCGGAAGGAGAGGATCAGGTGGTGATCTACTGCAAGGCGGAACGGGCGGTAAAACGGCTGCCAAGAGGCAGAAATGTCCGTGTAGATGCCGCCCTTTTGAACAGATTGACGAATTATCTGGGTGAATCTTGCGTAAAAGTGATGGAAAAACCAATTGAAAACCTAAGATAATTCATGTAAAATGAAGCACGGATATAGAAAATGAAACAGGAAACCGATACGAACAACGGGAGGAATTAGAATGGCAGATAAGATTATTCGTACGATAGGTGTTTTGACCAGCGGAGGCGATGCGCCGGGAATGAATGCGGCGATCCGGGCAGTTGTCAGGACGGCGTTGGGAAAAGGTCTGAAAGTCAGAGGAATCAGACGTGGTTATCAGGGACTGTTGAATGAGGAGATCATAGATATGTCCGCCAGAGATGTGTCCGATACGATCCAGCGTGGAGGAACCATCCTGCAGACGGCGCGCTGCGCGGAGATGCGTACGGAAGAGGGGCAGCAGAAAGCGGCGGCGATCTGCAAGAAATATGGGATCGATGGCCTGGTAGTCATTGGCGGAGACGGTTCCTTCGCAGGCGCCCAGAAGCTGGCGAACTTCGGGATCAATACCATCGGGCTTCCGGGAACCATCGACCTGGATATCGGATGTACCGAATATACGATCGGATTCGATACCGCGGTGAATACCGCAATGGAAGCGATCGATAAGGTAAGGGACACATCCACTTCTCATGAGCGCTGCTCCATTATCGAGGTAATGGGAAGAGATGCGGGATATCTGGCGCTCTGGTGCGGAATCGCCAATGGCGCAGAGCGTATCCTGATGCCGGAAGAGCACGATTACAATGAGGATGCGATCGTAGCAGATATTCAGGAATGTCGGAAGCGCGGCAAGAAGAATTATATCATTATCAACGCGGAAGGAATCGGAGATTCCATGAATATGGCTAAGCGGATCGAGGAAGCGACAGGAATGGAAACGAGAGCTACCGTACTTGGCCACATGCAGCGAGGAGGAAGCCCGACCTGCAAAGACAGGGTATATGCTTCCATTATGGGGGCGATGGCGGTAGACCTTCTGCTGGAAGGCAAGACAAACCGCGTGGTAGGATACAGGCACGGCCAGTATGTGGATTTTGATATTGATGAAGCGTTGAATATGAAGAAAGAAATTCCGGCTTATCAGTATGAGATCGCGAAACAGCTGGCACTCTAAGATATAGAAGAGAAGGATATGACAAAAGAGGTATTATTATCCATTTCCGGTCTTCATTACGATGTGTTTACGGGGACGGAGGAAGAGGAAAACGAGCCCATAGAAGTCATTACCCCGGCCTCTTATTACTATAAAAACGGGAAACATTATATCATCTATGAAGAGGTGGTAGAGGGACTTCCGGGAACGATCAAAAATAAAGTGAGGATTTCCGAATATGGGATGCTGGAAATTATAAAAAGCGGCATTTCCAATCTCCATATGATCTTTGAAAAAGATAAGATCAATATGACTCAGTATGAGACACCCTATGGGGAACTTCTGGTAGGCGTCTATACAAAGGACATCCGCGTGGAGGTTTCTGAGGAAGAAATGCACATCTGCGTTTCTTATGTATTGGATATCAATGGAGAAAAAGTGGCGGATTCAGAAATCGTTATGAACGTAAAATCAAAACAAGAATAAGTAAGTTGTCAATTGGGGCCGGGGGATTTTTAAAAATCCCCCGGCCCCAATTGCGCATTTCGTAAAAAAGCGAAAGTGGACAAACCGGGATACCGGTGGTAAAATGTGCGTAGAATAAAAACTTACTAGACCAAAGGAGACGTGTATCATGAAAATTGCAATTGGGTGCGATCCAAACGCGCAGGAAGCAAAAGAAGAACTGATGAAATTTATTGAGGCAAAAGGCTATGGTGAGCTGACAGATTTTGGAAGTGAAGATCCAATCTATGCCCATACCGCGATCAAGGTAGCCGAGGCAGTTGCGGCGGGCGAGTATGACAGGGGAATTCTGATCTGCGGTACCGGAATTGGAGTATCCATTGCCGCGAACAAAGTAAAAGGCGCATACGCGGCGCTGCTGTCCGATGTGTATTCCGCACAGCGCGCGCGTTTGAGTAATGACGCGAATATCGCCTGCATGGGAGCATTTACTTCAGGAAGTAAAGAGAGAGAACTGATGACAGAGGCGTTCCTGACAAACGAATTCGTGCCGGGATGTTCTTCCCAGCCAAAGGTAGATGCCTTCGTAGAGTATGATAAGAATCGGTAAGCTGTCAAAAAGGGACAGGGCATTTTCAATCGGGGCCGGGGGATTTTTAAAAATCCCCCGGCCCCGATTGAAAATTACTGAATAATCCCGCCGTCGTTGATGGCAATGATCCGGCATGGGCAAGCCTCGATGCCAACGATCTTGAGTGGCAGCATGAAGACTAATGCTCTGCCGTTCTCAATCTTATCCAGATTGGTTAAAGATTCTACCATAGCAAGATTGTTCTTGAATGCGAGATTATGGTTCGGCTGATCTGGAATGTTGAAGTTCTCAAGAGATGTGGCATCAGTTCCGATGGCGATGATCTTTTTCTCTCGAATCAGCCATTCCATAGCATCGCAGGCTACATACGGATATGGCTCCCAGTCGTCAGTCCGCCATTTCTTGTCAAGACCGGTATGAAGAAAGACGATATCTCCTTCTTTGATCTTATCATCATAAGCTTTGAATTCTTCCAGAGACATGCAGTCGCCGGCATTCTTATCTGTGAAATCCAGGACAACCGCTTCCCCGATCAGACTGGTCAGAGGGAAATTAGCCGCGTTCATGCCGCCTTCTACATGATGCAGCGGAAATTCCACATGAGTTCCGCAGTGGGTTGAGAAGGAAACATCACCGGACACATACCAGGTTCCAGGGCTGTGAGGCTCTCCGCGCTCTCCTAAGAAATCAACATCATAGACCCAGGTCTGCAGATTAAATGGTTCCTCTCTTGGGATCATCCGATGGCTTAACTCAACTACTTTGCTGAAATCAACTTTCATAACTGACATCTCCTTTTCTTCTTATTAAATAGTAGTTTTATTTGAGTATGTCCGCGCGTTTGGACATGGTCTCTTTCAGAACGGGATAAAGTTCTTTATAGATGGTGAAGTATTCGTTATACTGTTCGTGGGCTTTGGCGGAAGGAAGAATAGCGGGGTTCATAGTGAGCCATTCGCCCATCCGGCTGTAATCTGTGATAAACCCGGCGCCTACCGCGGCTAAAAAAGCATCTCCCAGCGGGGCCTCGATCTCCTGCACCGGCGTCAAGATTGGAAGACCGGTTACATCGGCAAAGATTTGTTTCCAGATCGAGGAACGGGCGCCTCCTCCTACCAGTACAATTTTTTCGATGGCAAGGTCTGAGTCTGTCATGGACTCCATGATGTGACGGAGAGAATAAGCAACAGACTCTAGAAGAGCCCGGTAAATGTGCCCTTTCGTGTGAGATAAAGTAAGTCCAAAAAGGACACCGGAAGCCTTCTCGTCCCAGATTGGAGTCCGTTCCCCCATGAAATATGGAAGGGCGACAAGTCCATCTGATCCGGGGCCGATATTCTGGGAAAGGATCATTTGCTCTAGTTCGTCATAGGTTCTGCTGGTATCATCTCCCATAAATTGATTGGCAAACCAGCGGGGAAGCGCGCCTGCGGTAGAGGACCCGCCATAAGTATAGCTGAACCTGGAAGGCTCGATACAGTAAGGCATGGATACCAGATCGGGATTGTCCGGCCTTCGGTCGTGAATATATCCCCAATTCAAGGAAGTGCCAAGTACCGCCGCGTTATCTCCGGGGCGCACAATCCCTGCGCTCAGCATAGAAGCGATACAGTCGACAGTGCCGGCGCACATGGGAACAGGAGAGGACAGGCCTAATTTCTTCTGATATTCCGGGGTTACAGTCCCGATGATATCGCTTGGACTGTGGAAATCTTTTGGCAGCGCCTCGTAAGGGATGCCCATTTCCCGGCACATATCCTTTGACCAGGAGTGAGTGCTGTAATCGTAGATTCCGCCTACATTTCCGGCAGAACAGTAATCCACCGTCAGTTTTCCGGTCATCTTATAAAGAATATAGCTGTGTATGGGGAGGATGTGTCGGATTTTTTCCCAGTTTTCCGGTTCGTTTTCTTTGACCCATAGTAATTTGGTGTAGCCAAAGTAGGAATCGGTGCCATTTCCTGTAGTCTGAAAAATGCGTTCTCTCCCGATCGTCTCTTCCACCATGCGGCGCTCTTTCTCCGCTCTGCGGTCCATCCAGATCAAGGCCGGACGTACGGACTTCATGGATTCATCGCACATAGCCCCGGTACCTCCATAGAGCGCGCTGATACAGATTGCTTCAATCGAGCTGTCCTGGGGCGGAAGGCTGGAGTTGACAGCGTGTATGGTGGAGACGGCCGCTTCCAGCCAGACGTCTGGATCCTGTTCAGCCCAATTATTATGAAGCTGGATGATGCCGTATGTAGTAGAAGATTGAGAGAGTATGTGTCCATCTTTGTCTGTGGCAACAGCTTTTGTACCGGAAGTTCCAATATCACATCCAATGAAAATCTGTCTATTCATAAATAACCTCCTGCTGGCAGATGTGCCAGAACTATACGCCTAATTTTGCGTGAAGAAAATACATGGTTTTTTTCATCCGCTCATAGACAGCATCATCATCGTCTTCGAAAATTGTAACAACTTCCAGATACTGGGGGATATCGTTCAGTCCGGCTTCGGAAGTTGCCTTTATGATTCCTTCAGGGGTGACAATACCGTCCTGAGTGAAGTCCCAGTGCCGATCCCACTGCCCGTCTGTCTGCTGGAGATGGATAGAACCAATATAAGGGGCGCAGGTTTTAAGCCATAAGCCGATATCTGCCTCATCTTTTAAAAGGGGCTTATAAAGAGCGTGTCCCCAGTCGATCAAGAGTTTGATGGGGATATCACTTCCTTCTAGATCCTTCATCATCTGGACAGAGACGGAGGGGCTGTGGGGAAATTCTGTAATCAAAGGCGTTGCCTCGATATGGATTTCCTGAAGGCCGATCTGTTTGCCGTAAGATGCGATGGCGCGCAGGTGAGAAAGCATAGATTGATACAATTCTTCTCGTTTCTGCGGATTCCTTGCATCTTGATAATCCATGCCGCCCACAGGGGTCCCCATAATAGGAGAGCCAAGCTCCAGCGACAGATCGGCGGCCCGCTTGAAGAATTCTACCGAGATATCTTGCTGCTCCGGGTAGGGAGAGAGAAGCTGCGGGTAGGAATAGGAAGCCACGCCGCCAAATGTAGCATCGATAGATACGCCCGCATCGGCGAAGGCCTTCCGGTAGCGGTCGGCCATGGCTTTTCGCTTATCCTGCGGCCACCAGGGATCAATAAGATCCCATGTAAACTGGACATGCTCTACCTCGAAGTCCTTCCGGCACATGTGGGCCAGATAGTCAGGGCGGAGCCAACGTTTGACCGCGAAGGAAAGATTTAATCCGAATTTCATAGTTATACCTCCTTGTGGATTGATCACGCCTGAAGAGCTTCCTTCAGCTCTTTCATTCCGTTTTCGTATTCTTCCTTTGTGGGAGTTTTGCCATGGAAAGCGACTACATTCTCCATGAAGGAAACTCCTTTCCCTTTGATGGTGTGAGAAATGATTGCTGTCGGGCGGTCTTTGCATTTTCTGGCCATATCCAGAGCGTCAAAAATCTCTTCAAAATCATGCCCGTTGATCTCCAGGGTGTTCCAGCCAAAAGCGCGCCATTTGGCGGCAATATCCAGCATATCTTTGACCTTCTTTGTTTCGGCATCGTTCTGGAGTCCGTTGACGTCTGTAAAAGCAACCAGGTGATCCAAGTGATAATGAGAGGCGGTAGCCGCGGCTTCCCAGATTTCCCCCTCATTGATCTCGCCGTCGCCGATCATGCAGTAGACACGAGAGTCAATTTTCTGATGTCTGAGCCCAAGTGCCATGCCGCAGGCGGCAGACAATCCAATACCTAGGGAACCACTGGTCATCTCCACGCCGGGCGTCTTCTTCATATCAGGATGCCCCTGCAGCATAGAGTCGATGTGCCGAAAAGAAGTCATCAGCTTCTCTTTTGGAAAAAATCCGGCGTTTGCCAATGTGGCATAGAGGGCTGGAGCGGTGTGGCCTTTTGACAAAACAAAGCGATCCCGATCTTTTAGCTGCGGGCGTTTTGGATCATAGTGCATTTCGTCAAAATAGAGAGCTGTCAGGACTTCGACCATGGAAAATGATCCTCCAAGGTGGCCGGATTGGGCGTTGTAGATCATTTCCAGAATGTCTCTGCGGATGATATTTGCTTGTGTTTTTAAAATGGGAATATTTCTGGACATATCTTTTACCTACCTTTTCATACTGATTGCTTTTTTTGCTGCTTTTACAATGTGGGCGGAAGTAAGGCCGTATTTGGTATATAGTTCATCTTGGGAGCCGGATTCGCCAAAATGGTCATGGACGCCTACTTTTACTACAGGAACAGGATAGTTTTCTGACAAAAACTCACTGACCGCGCCGCCTAAGCCTCCAATGACTGAGTGATCTTCTGCGGTAACAAAGGCGCCGGTTTCCTTAGCTTTGTCTAATAGAAGATCCTCTGGCAGCGGCTTGATGGAATACATATTCAGTACGGTAGCCCGAATCCCCTCAGCGGCTAAGGCGGAGGCGGCGAGAAGGGCTTGCTCTGTCATTAATCCGCAGGCCGCGATTGTAACATCCGAACCATTGGCGAGAAGGTCGGCGCCTCCTGGGATGAATTCCTTAGAGCCGCTGAAGATATCTTCCGCGAGATCCCTCCCCAGTCTTAAATAGGCGGGCCCATTGTGTTTAAGCATGGCGCTTACAGCTGCTTTTGTCTCTGTTACGTCAGCGGCCGCAAAGACTTTGAAGTTTGGGAGAGTCCTTATGACGGCCATATCTTCCAATGCCTGGTGAGTAGCGCCGTCTTGACCAACGCAGAGACCGCTGTGGGTAGCGATGATCTTAACATTTAAATTGGGATAAGCGATTGCCTGCCGGATCTGTTCGAAAGGTTTTTCGGAAACAAACATAGAGAAACCGACAACAACAGGAATCAATCCGGTGGTTGCCATTCCGGCCGCGGTTCCGATCAGATCTGCTTCGCTGATCCCCACTCCAAACATTCTGTCCGGGTAGGCGGCTTGAAAATCTGTCAGTTTTAGAGCTCTTGCGGAATCGGCGTTAAGAACCACCATATTGGGATAGATTTCCGCGTTCTCCATTATTGTATCAATCATTGTGGAGCGAAAAGATTTTTTCATGGTTGTCATTTCCTTTCTGAAGAAAAATGGTTAAAACTCAATTGTTACTCAAAGTATACCGGGGGGGGGGTAAATGTCAATACAAAATAATAGACAATATAGAGGCGCTAAAGGTGTGAATAAATATACAATTTGACGAAAAGCGAAACGGAAATAGAGAAAAAATACTCCATAAATTAAAATTGAAAATGGAGTAAAAATGCGATATAATAGTAGGAAAGTACGGACAAGAGGTGCGGAATATGGAGAAAAAGGAAAATGTGCGGAATATTTTGGCGACAGCCAGATTTCTTCTCCCCAGTCTGACCCCGGCGGAAAGGAGAGTGGCGGAATTCGTTCTTGCATCGCCCAAAGAAGTGACGAAGATGTCGCTGCAGAAGCTGGCAAAGCGCTGCGAGTGCGGAGAAGCTACGGTGGTGCGCCTTTGCAGGACGATCGGCCTGTCTGGCTATACTCAGTTTAAACGGCAGCTAGCGGCGCAGCTTTTAAATCCTCAGGCGAAAGATGAAGTGGTGCAGCTTTCTGTGGGTCGTGGAATGGAAGAAATTTTGGAAAGTGTTTTCAAGCTCAACATCCTGAATCTGAAGAAAACGCTGGAAGTGGCCGCGGCAGAAGAGTATGAGAAGGCGTGTGAAGCTATTGTAAAAGCAAACAAGATCTGCTTTTTTGCTATTGGGGACGCGGCGTTTCCCTGCAGTTACGCCAGTCTGCGTTTCCGCCGGATTGGATATGATTGCTTTGCTGACAGTGATGCGGATATTCAGATTGTGAACGCCTGCAATATGAAAAAAGGAGATGTCGCGGTGGCGATCTCCCACAGCGGGCGGACGAAGCAGGTAGTGGAGTCTATGAGGATCGCGAAGGAGCGAGGGGGTTTTACGATTTGTATCACAAAAGCGGGGAAATCAGAGTTGACCAAATATTCAGATGTGGTATTGTATAATGTGACTACTGATTCTACGGCGGACAAAGAAATTATCGCTCGGCGGGTGGCGGAACAGGCGATGCTGGATGCTCTTTATATGGGCGTGCTTCGGAGGAAGGAGACGGATTCGTTTCAAAAACTGCACGAGGTTTCTGAAAGCCTGAAGGTAAATAAAATCGTGGATAAGTAGGGGGCCGGCGGAATGGACGGCGAATATGAAATATGCGGAGGGAATCGAACGTGAAATATAAGGCGAAGGATATAGCCAGAGAGCTTGGAGTGTCACCGGCTACGGTGTCCCTTGTGCTGAATAATAAACCGGGAGTAGGTGAGGCTAAGCGGAGAGAGATCATGGATAAGATCATGGAGATGGACTGTGAGTATCTTTTGAAAGAAGCGGAAGCGCACAGAGGGAATATCGGATTCGTGATCTATAAATGCGGCGGTCAGGTTGTGGAAGAATATCCTTTTTTTAACTATCTTTCGGAGAGCATTACCAGAACGCTGGAGAAAAACAGCTATACTATGTCGGTGATGTATCTGGACCGTCAGATGTCGGCGGATGAACAGTATCTGGCGCTGGAAAATTCTAAATACGCTGGCTATATCGTCTATGCGGTGGAGATGTATCCGGAGGATGCGGAGGTATTCGCGCGCTTAAACGCGCCTTGTGTATTCTTGGATAATCCATTTCCAACGCTGGCTGTGGATGCGGTGACGGTGGATAATTACTTGGGGATACATCAGGGGTTTGAGTATCTCTATCGGATGGGGCACCGGAAAATCGGATATATCAGAAGCAAGTTCCAGATCATCTGTTTTGAGGAACGGCTCCAGGCTTTTCGGGAGTGTATGAGGAAACATGGCCTGCCTTATCGGGAGGACTATGTGATGGATGTGGGGTATCTGGAGACGGAGACGGAAGCGGATGTGGAAAATTATCTGGACAGGCATAAGGATCTGCCAACCGCGTTCCTGGCGGATAACGACCTTCTTGGCTGCAGAGCGGTACAAGTTTTTAAAAAGCGGGGGATCCGGATACCAGATGAAGTGTCGGTGATAGGATTTGATAACCGTCCGATCTGCTCGTTTACAGAGCCGAAGGTGACAACGATCCAGGTTCCCACAGACGGCATGGGCGAGTCGTCGGTAGAACTTTTGATGAAGCGGATCGGGAAGGAAAAAGGGGCGACTACCAAATACAAGGTTGGAACAAAATTAATTGAAAATGAGAGCGTGAAAAAGCTGAATTAGCCGAGAAATTCCAGAGAACTCTATTTTTGCTAAAAATAATTTAGTAAAAATAGAGTTTTTTTATTCAAAATTTAGTTGACACGATAAGGAGAAAATGATATAACTTAGTCATAAAGTCTAATTAAGAGATGGGAATCTGTTAAATGTTAGTCAAAATGACAAATTATGATTGGCGCTAATGACGAAATGCAAAATAGTTATAAAAAATAATTTAGTTATAATTTATAATATTGAGTAATTCGTTGGATGAGAGAATTCCCAAGAAAAGACTGCAAATCTAGAAGAAAGGAGGACATTTCAAAAAGTTGGACGTCTTGCAGAGACATGAGGATGTTTAAGTTTGAAAGGAGAGAATTATGAAAAAGAAAATTGTTAGTATGTTGTTGGTAGCGGCTATGGTATTGACCATGGTAGGCTGCGGAAGCGGATCTAGTGACAGCTCGTCAGAAGGTTCTGACAGCTCCGCGGGAACAGAAGAAGAAGTTGCGAACGCGGAAGCCCTTGCGGATCAGGATTTCGATACAAGCTATGAGCCAAAGAAAGATGAATATTCAATTTATTGTACATATAAGCTGGTACACGCTTGGTACGATGCCATTGAAGTTGGTGTAAAAGCGGCGGTAGAAGACTTTGCCGCTAAAGGCGTTACCATTGACTATGAGTGGTACGCTCCGGTTGAGGCTGACGCTGTTGACCAAGTAAACTCTATTGAGACAGCTACCGGACAGGGCTATGACCTGATCGCTGTTGACGTAAATCAGATCGAGACTACACAGCCGGCGGTTGACGCAGCTGTAGATGCGGGCGTTAAGGTTGCGCTGTTTGCTTCTTCTGATATTCCGGAATCCAAGAGATCATTCTTCGTAGGAAACAATGATAACTATGGAGACGGCGCGGCGGTAGCGAAAGCTGTCTGCGATAAGATGCAGGAAGAAGGCAAGACTCAGATCGCGTTCTTGTCCGGAACTATCGGAGCTTCTTCTCATGAGCAGAGACTGGAAGCCTTCTATGACACTGTAGCGGAATATCCAGACATCGAAGTTGTTGACGATCAGAGAGATGATGACTTCGTAGAGAACGCTATCTCAATTACAGAAGCATGGCTGCAGTCCTATCCGGACCTTGGCGGAATCCTTTGCAACAACATGTCTAATCCGATCGGAGCTGGCCAGGCGGTTGCGGACGCAGGCAAATCCGGCGAGATCATCATCGGTGGTATGGATCATGACCTTCGTGCGCTGAATTATTTGAAAGACGGTACTCTGTACTATCTGCAGATCCAGAATTGCTACGATATGGGCTATAAACTGATCTACAACGCTGTAAAATGTATCGACGGTGAAGAAGTAGAAGAGATCACAGATGTTGGTTCTCAGGGCGCATATCAGGAAGACGCGCAGGGCTATATCGATATGCTTTTTGCTGAGGAAGCTGCGGAATAATTATATGAGTCAAATTGAAGAACGGATATGACACCATGTGCAGGACTAGATGAATGAGAGGGATTCCACGTGATTATGGTAAGCATGGTCACGTGGAATCTTTTTGTTGAGAAGGAGCTAATTAAGGAAGCGGAAGAATAAAGAGTAGAGGAAGTGAAAAAGTTGAGCGAATTCATACTTGAAATGAAAGGGATCACAAAAACTTTCCCGGGAACTAAGGCGCTGGACAAGGTAGACCTCAGTATCAAGCCGGGAGAGATCCACGCGCTTCTGGGAGAAAACGGAGCGGGGAAGAGTACCCTGATGAATGTGCTGGTAGGCCAGTACATTATGGATGAAGGCGAGATCTTCATGGACGGAAAACCGATTAAGATCTCTTCTCCTAAAGAAGCATCCGCAAAACAGATCGTAATCGTGCCTCAGGAATTGAATTTGATCCCGGAAGCATCAATTGCGGAAAATATTTTCCTTGGCAATGAGCGTGCCAATGGAATGGCAATTAATTGGAAAACAGCAGAGAAAGAAGCGGCAGAGCTGCTGAAACTGTTAGATGTAGAAATAGACGTTACACAGAAAGTAAAGAAACTGTCCGCGGCGTATCAGCAGTTAGTTTCAATTGCGAGAGCGCTGGCTTATTCTCCCAGGATTCTGATCCTGGATGAGCCAACGGCGGTATTGACCAATAAGGAAGCGGAATCCTTGTTTGCCTCTATGCAGCGGCTGAAAAAGGCGGGGACCTCTATGATCTTCATTACCCATCATCTGGATGAGGTTATGGCACAGGCCGACCGTGCTACGATCATGCGGGATGGACAGCTCGTGAAGGTGACAGAGATCAAAGATATTACCAAAGATGAGATCATTACTAATATGGCGGGAAAGAAGGTACAGGAATCTAAACATGTGAACCGTACCGTGTCTGACGAGGTGTTCTTTGAGGCGAAACATCTGACCCGTGAGGGAGAGTTTCAGGATGTCAGTTTCCAGGTGAAGAAGGGGGAAATCCTTTGTGTGGCCGGATTGGTAGGCGCCGGAAGAACCGAGATCTTTAAGAGTGTATTCGGGATAACGCGCCCTGAGCCAGGCGGAGAAATGTATGTCGAGGGCAAGAAGGTAGATATCACGGATCCCCGGGTGGCAATCAGGCTGGGAATGGGATACGTATCAGAGGAGCGCCGTCATGATGGTATTACACCGGGAATGTCGGTCATGGAAAATATGGTGCTCCCATCTTATGATCAGTTAAAGGTACATGGCCTGATCAACTATAAGAAGGCGGCTGAGATTACAGATGATTATATCGGTAAATTCCACATCAAGACGGCGGGAAGAGAACAGTTGATCAAGAACCTTTCCGGCGGTAATCAGCAGAAGGTGATCGTTGCCCGCTGGATGGCGAAGGGGATCAAGATGCTGATCATGGATGAGCCGACGCGTGGAATCGATGTAAACGCAAAGTCGGAGATCCACGCCCTTGTCCGGGAACTGGCAGACAGCGGGGTGTCCGTTGTGGTGATCTCTTCGGAGATGGAAGAGGTTCTGGCGTTGGCAGACCGGGTAATGGTAGTCCATCAGGGAAGGATCAAAGGATACATTGAGGATGTAGATATGACCACGGAAGAAGATGTTCTGAAAGTGGCATTTCAGTAGGAGGTAAGAAAACATGAAAAAAGTAATAGATTTCTTTAAGTCAACCGCCGGGATGGTTCTGATCGTAACACTCCTTGCGGGATGTGTGGTACATCTGGTAACCGGTAACTTCTGGACGGCCTATAATATCAGTACCCTGACCAGATCTGCGGCGTTTGTGATTATCGTCAGCTTTGGTCAGACATTGGTCTTGTTGACAGGCGGTATCGATCTGTCTGTAGCGGCGGTCGGTTCTGTGGCAAGTATGGTGGCCGCTAAGATGATGGTAGAGCAAGGCATCAACCCGTGGATTTCCATTCTGGTTTCCTGTCTGGTAGGTCTCGTCCTTGGAATGATCAACGGATTGTTCATTGCGTATCTGAAGCTGACACCATTTATCGTAACCCTGGCGACGGCGGAAATATATAAAGGTATCGTATATATTATCACAGAGGGGACTCCGATTGTAGGTATTCCGGAGAATGCTCAGTTCCTGGCTAATGGTGTGCTGGGAGGCATTATGCCGACGATTGTGATTATTATGCTGGTCATTTGTGTAGTCTTGGCTCTTATGCTCAAATATACCAAATTTGGACGCCATGTATACGCATTAGGTGGGAACCGTAACTGCGCTAAGATTGTTGGTATTAAAACAGAAAGGGTGGAAATTCTAGTGTACAGTTTGGCCGGCCTTTTATCCGCGATTGCTGGAACTATGATGGCTTGTAAGCTGGCCTCTTTCCAGGCGTCTATCGGAGTAAACTGGGTGAACCCGACCATTGCGGCTTCTGTTCTTGGCGGAACCTCCATGACCGGTGGTATCGGCGGTGTTGTTGGTACTGTAATCGGTGGTCTTTTGAACAGTACTGTGTCTACATCCATCGTGCTTCTCCGTGTATCTTCCTATTGGGAGACGATCGTTACAGGCGGTGTTGTGCTTGTAGCCGTAACGGTTGATGCACTGAAGGAGAATCCGACAATGCGTGACAAGGTTGCCCACCTGATAAAGAAAAAATAAAGTGTGCAGCCAAAGCTTGAATTTTTACAAGAAGTAGAAATATTTTGGCAGGAAGGAAATGATTATGGAAAATCTGAAAGCGTTAGCTTATGAATTAAGAGAAAACGTGATCGATATG
>CABPCP010000006.1 GCA_902406105.1 uncultured Mordavella sp. | reverse complement strand
GGCCGGGGGATTTTTAAAAATCCCCCGGCCCCAATCGATGAAAGGAGAAAAATATGATCATTGGAACACATATGTCGATAGCGAAAGGAATTGCAAAAGCAGCAGAAAACACCCGCCAGATGGAGGCGGATACGATGCAGATCTTCAGCAGGAATCCCAGGGGATCTACCTATCGGGATTATGATGAAAAGGAAGTGAAACAGTTCCAGAAGATACGGGAAGAAGCGGGATTTGGACCGCTTCTGGCTCATGCGCCCTATACTATGAATCTTGCCAGCGAGAAAGATAAAGTCTATGAATTCGCCTGTACGGTGATCCGGGAAGACGTGGCAAGGATGGACAGGCTGGGCATCGAGAACCTGGTCTTTCATCCGGGGAGCCATACCGGAATCGGAGTGGAGAAAGGGATCCGGAATATTATCAGAGGGTTGGATCAGGCCATTACCGGAGAAGAAAAGATCACCGTCCTGTTGGAAACGATGACGGGAAAAGGGACGGAAATCGGAGACCGTTTTGAACATCTGCGGAAGATCCGAGATGGTGTACGCCATCCGGAGAGGATCGGGATCTGTCTGGACACCTGTCATGTGTTTGCGGCGGGATATGATATTGTCCACGACCTGGACGGCGTATTGCACGAATTTGATGAAATCTTAGGACTAGATTTATTAAAATCGATCCATTTAAATGACAGCATGATGCCGTTTGGTTCCCATAAGGATCGGCATGCGGTGACAGGAGAAGGAGAGATCGGGATGGAAGCGCTGATGCGGGTAGTGACCCATCCAAAACTAAAAGGGCTTCCCTTTTACTTGGAAACCCCGCTGGATGATGAGGGCCATAAAGAAGAAATTCGGAAGATTCGTGAAAAAGGGACAGGGCATTTTTAATCCGGGCCGGGGGATTTTTAAAAATCCCCCGGCCCCAATTCTTGCAGATAATGGTATAGAATGTCAAGAAATTCGCCGTTTGTAGGCCTGGAGGACAATGTGTATCTAGCAATACGGGATAAAAAAGCACGGTTCCCATGGTAATAGCAGTGGGAGACCGCCGTGCGCATACAGTGCTCCACGTTGTCGCGGGATGTGTGAAAATGCTTTGCCACATCGACATAGAGCAATTTGTAGACAAAGAGAAGATAATCCTCGTTTTGGAGACAAAGCAAAAGAGAGTAGTGAAGGTAGTAAAACCCTCGGTAAGTGGAATGGATACCCAGTGTCAGCAAAAGTTCGCGAATACGGTCTGACATAAAGATTCCCCCTTTTTCTTTAGTATAACCTTTAAAATTATACTCTGAGGAATTTTGAAAGACGAATAAGGGAAATAAAATGACGAGAATCGACACAAACAGAAAAGAATCGGAACAATGGTATCAAAATATTTAAGATATTCTGAGGATTTGTCGATAACGCTTGCGGGAATCAGGAAGGATGGGGTATACTCTCATAAGAAGAGAAAGGGAGATCAATGATGGAATACCGGGATCAATTAAAATATATCAAGTCACACCAAATTGAAAGTAGTAAGACTCCCAGAGGCAATAAAAGGAAAAAGGATAGGAGAAACAGCCGGAAAGACCTTAAACCAGTAAAAGTGGGAAGGCTGAGTAAAATCATATGGATGATCCAGATGGTTTCTTCTGTCTTTTTTGTCGGAGCAATGGTGATTCTCGGAATTTTGCCTCTGAAATATATGGCTGCTTTGATTGTGCTGCTGGTTCTTTTGCTTGTTTTGGCAAAAGTCTTGCAGAAACGGGGAGCAAAAAGAAAGAGAAAGAAAAGCGGCGGCAGGGGATTATCTGCGGCGGTAAGCGCCATGTTGATCCTGCTCAGCTTTTATTCACTTAGAGTGAATGCTGCTTTGGATGAGATCGCGACAGGAGAGGAAAGTGGAAGCTACGAAGAAGAACATAATCTGGCAGTGACAGATGAGCCTTTTAATGTATACATCAGCGGGATTGATGTATATGGAGATATTACAAAAGAAAGCCGGAGCGATGTGAATTTGATCGCGACGGTCAATCCTAAGACGCACAAAATCCTTCTTACTACAACGCCAAGAGACTATTATGTTGAAATTCCAGGAGTATCCGAGGGAGAGAGCGATAAGCTGACTCATGCGGGGATCTATGGGATTGATACTTCTATCGCTACATTGGAGAATTTATATGAGACGGAAATTCCTTTTTATGTAAGAGTCAACTTTACGTCTGTAGAAGAGATTGTAGACGTGATGGGAGGCGTGGATGTGGAATCTGAGCTTGCTTTTACTACCGGCGAGGAATCCGGCGCAATTGTAGATGTGAAAGAAGGAAGAAATCATTTTACAGGAAAAGAGGCGCTGGCATTCGTAAGAGAGCGAAAAGCGTTTGCTTCAGGTGATAACCAGAGGGGTAAAAACCAGCAGGCTTTGCTCACTGGATTGATCAAAAAGGCAATATCACCTATGATTCTTTTCCGTGCAAATGGAATGATCAATAGTGTGACTGGAAACGCTGAAACAAATATGTCGGAAGCGCAGATCAAATCTTTGATCCGTATGCAGCTTAATGATATGAAAGGCTGGGAGATTGAGTCTGTGGCGGCCGCAGGAGACAGCAGTACGAAGCAATACTGCTATTCCTACAGCGGAGGACCGCTGTATGTAACGGTGCCGGACTGGAGTTCTGTTAATGAGATCAAGGAGAAGATTCAGGAGACTATGGGAAAATAATATAAGAAAAGGAGAACAGGTGATGGGAAAGGCGACATTGGTAGTCATGGCGGCCGGCATTGGCAGCCGATATGGGGGGATCAAGCAGCTTGCCCAGGTAGGACCAAATGGCGAGGTGATCGTGGATTATGGAATCCAGGATGCGCTGGAAGCCGGGTTCGATAAGGTGGTATTTGTGATACGAAAAGATTTGGAGGAAGCCTTTAAAGAGAGGATAGGATATCGGATCGAAAAACAGGTGGAAACCGTTTATGTTTATCAGGAAATCCAAGATGTTCCTGATAAGTTTCGAGAAAAAGCGGAGATGAGGAAGAAACCTTGGGGAACAGGCCAGGCAATCCTTTGTTGTAAAGACGTAATACAAGAACCGTTTTTGGTGATCAATGCTGATGATTATTATGGAAAGGAAGCTTACCAGAAGGCATATGCTTATCTGACGAACTACGCGGGAGACCAGACCAAGAGTAAGAAACTGACTTTCTGTATGGTTGGTTTTGTCCTCGGAAAAACATTGAGCGAAAATGGCGGAGTAACCAGGGGTGTGTGTGATGTGGATGCGGATGGTTTCCTGACAGATATCACAGAGACGCACCGCATTGTGAAAACATCGGAAGGGGCTGCTGTGGAGACGGCGGATGGGCTGCGGCCAATTGATGTGAGCCATCCAGTATCTATGAATATGTGGGGGCTGACGCCAGGGATTTTTCCGGTTTTGGAGAGCGGATTTGAAGAGTTTCTGGAGCGCTTGGAAGACGGAGAGGGGAAAAAGGAATATCTGCTTCCTGATATCATTGACCGTCTGTTGAGGGAAGAAAAGGCACAAGTAAAGGTGCTGTGGTCCGGAGATCAGTGGTTTGGCGTGACCTATCAAGAGGATAAGGGATGGGTGGAAAAGGCGCTGAGAGAGGTGAGGCAAGAATGTTAGAGGCTCCCGCAGCAAAGAAAAGAGACGGAGAGTAAGAATCATTGAATATGTTAAAAAGGTCCTCCAATAAATGGAATTTTATTAGGAGGACCTTTTTTGACGTTTCTTTATCAATGCAGATTTGACGTAATATAAGACTGTAGATGTAAATGCGAATCCGTACAGGAACCCAGAAATAAATCTTTTTTTGTTATTAGATTCATATTTGGAAAAATATTGTACCGTTCCATCGACAGCAAGTGGTATCATCAAAATAGAGATTTTTTGACGGAAGGTGTGGAATGGAGCAAATAAAAAAGCGAGTAAATGCCCCAAGGCTATTCCGGTGCATCTTGCGCATAAAGGAAATTGATATCCCCTAAAAAAGAAGCTTCGTTCGGGCATTTGATGGCAGCTGCAATATTTTTTGCACCATTCCATAGATTTTATCCAGAGTTCATCACGCTTATTTACAATCATATCTTAAACTTGTTTCCGCAATTAGAACATACCCAATAGTTTGTTGAGTTGATCTGTTTTCCTTTTCCGCAGGCGCCACAAAGGATACCGATCGGACCTAATAAAAGAGCTCCGCAGCATCCTTTTCCTGCTGAAAAATCTTTGCCGGTTGACGTTGTTTCAGAAACAACCTGGCAATCTGGACAGCCACATTTTGGACAATTCATAGTTTTTCCTCTCTTTCCTTCATTTGTGCTTAAATAATCGCCGCAACGATTATAACCTATTAAGCTGGGCGGTAAAAAATGTTTTTGATTTGAGACTTGATATCCCTCTATGTAAATTCAGGTCCATATCAATACTCCTTTTCATATCATATAAGATTTCCTGACTAAAATCAATCCTTAAGGTATATAGAAATCTAGGGGACAGATTGAGAAGAAGTGTTCCTTCTGACTTTTTATATATGCCGATTGTATTAAAAGACTCGTTTTTTTTGTGTTAATAATATTAAGGGTAGAAATCATGATTTAAAAGTTGTATAATAGGTTGAAATTTGGTAAAATAAAAAAGTATGTAATAAAAATGTAATAAATTGTAATATTGTAATTTAGAGAGGATATTATAATGAGTATATTTAATCTTAAAACTTCCAGATCAAGAATGGTACTCTTGTTTCTTGTAGATATATTTACAATTATTTTTGATACCTATTGTGCGCTTATCATCCGATTTAAACTGGATAATTTCTATTATGGTATTGTGCCAGAAGGATATATGATGAGTGTAAATACCTATGTTATTATAAATGTAGCAACGACATTGATCATTTTCCTTGTATTAAATCTATATAATCGTGTCTGGTCTTACGCCAGCATGCATGAAGCGGGTCTGATTGTGGGGGCCAGTATTCTTTCGACAGCATTTCAGGCGTTCGGAATGAGTTTTCTATATCTTTCTGTGCCAAGAAGTTTCCATATTTTTTATTTCTTTTTCCTGACTATGACTACACTGGCTACAAGATTTTCCTATCGGATTTTTCATATCCTGAAGCGAGGGATAGAAAAGACGGGAAAAAGACCGATCAATACAATGGTAGTTGGTGCTGGCGAGGCTGGAAACATTATTATAACAGAGTTAAAGACAAGCCGTCATCTAAACCGGAATGTAGTATGTGTTGTAGATGACAATCCGTCCAAGAAAGGAAAATATATCCGTGGAGTGCGCATTGTTGGAGACCGTACTCAGATTAAAGAATATGCAAAGAAGTATAATGTAGACGAGATTATCGTAGCGATTCCATCTGCAAACGCAAAAGATACCAGAGATATTCTGCGTATTTGTAATGAAACAGATTGCCGATTAAAGGTTCTTCCGGGAGTCTATCAGTTGATTACGGAAGAAGTCAGTGTGTCTAAGCTGCGTGAAGTGTCCATAGAGGATCTTTTGGGCAGGGACACTGTGAAAATTGATATTGATAGCATTGCCGGATATGTTAGAAACAAAGTTGTTCTTGTGACGGGAGGGGGAGGTTCCATAGGAAGCGAACTCTGTCGCCAAGTGGCGGCCCATGATCCAAGAATGCTTATCATATTTGATATTTATGAAAACAATGCGTATGATATCCAACAGGAGTTGAAGAAAAAATATCCGGCGTTGAAACTGGAGGTTTTGATTGGTTCAGTACGGAACACTGGAAGGATTGAAAGCGTCATGGAATTGTATCGTCCGGATGTGGTCTACCATGCGGCAGCTCATAAACATGTACCGCTAATGGAAGACAGTCCGAATGAAGCGATCAAAAATAATGTTTTTGGAACGTATAAGACAGCAAGAGCAGCAGATAAGTATGGTGTGAAAAAATTTGTGCTGATTTCTACTGATAAAGCGGTAAATCCCACTAATATTATGGGGGCCTCTAAGCGTCTGTGCGAAATGATCATCCAGACGTTCAGTCATTATTCAAACACGGAATTTGTCGCGGTACGCTTTGGGAATGTTTTGGGCAGCAACGGAAGTGTAATTCCACTGTTTAAGAAACAGATGGAGGCGGGAGGCCCTGTTACCGTTACACATCCTGATATCATCCGCTATTTTATGACGATTCCAGAAGCCGTTTCTCTGGTAATGGAGGCAGGAGCGCTTGCAAGGGGCGGTGAAATATTTGTGCTTGACATGGGCGAACCTGTTAAAATCGCAGATTTGGCTAAAAATCTGATTCGTCTGTCAGGATATACCTTAGGTGTAGATATGGATATCGCGTATACGGGATTGAGACCAGGTGAAAAGCTATATGAGGAGCTGCTGACAAAAGAAGAAGGACTTCAAAAAACGCCAAACAACTTAATTTATATTGGCAGGCCGTTGGAATTTAATGAAGTACATTTTCTTAGTCAGTTAAGAATATTGGAAGAGGCGGCAGCAAATGAGAGCAGAGATGTAAAAGAAATTGTTTCTCAAATTGTTCCAACTTATACGATTAAACCGGAAGACAGAGAACGAGATGAAGATGCCTATCAGGAATTGCTCAGCCTTGGGAAAGCAAGTCATGAAAAATCAGTGATGGAGGATAAATAGGATGAAAGATATGCACATTGCATTTTCTCCACCGGACATTACGGAGGCGGAGATTGCAGAAGTTGTTGATACGTTGCAAAGTGGTTGGATTACAACGGGGCCCAAGACGAAAGAGCTTGAAAAGCAGATTGCGGAATACTGTCATGTCAGCAGGGCTGCTTGCTTGAATTCGGCTACGGCCTGCGCGGAAATGGCGCTTAGAATTCTGGGCATTGGTCCGGGGGATGAGGTGATCACAACAGCGTATACCTATACAGCTACAGCAAGTGTAGTCTGTCATGTGGGGGCGAAATTGGTTTTGGTAGATGTCCAGCCGGATTCCTATGAAATGGATTATGAAAAGATGGAAGAGGCGATTACAGAAAAAACAAAGGCAATCATACCGGTTGATCTTGGTGGAGTGATTTGTGATTATGATAAAATATTTGCAGTCGTAAACGCAAAAAAATCGCTGTTTCATGCTGATAATGAGATCCAAGAAAAGTTGGGGAGAATAGCAGTCGTTGCAGATGGCGCCCATGCTTTTGGCGCTGTAAGAGATGGAAAACGCTGCGGAGAAATTGCTGATTTTACAAGTTTTTCTTTTCATGCAGTTAAAAATTTTACCACGGCTGAGGGAGGAGCGCTTACCTGGAGAGATATAGATGGAATAGATAATGAAGAAATCTACAAACAGATTATGTTACTGTCTCTTCATGGCCAGTCTAAAGATGCGCTGGCAAAAACACAGCTTGGCGCCTGGGAATATGATGTAGTTGCGCCTTATTATAAGTGTAATATGACGGATATTATGGCGGCGATCGGCTTGGCGCAGATGAAGAGATATCCTTCTCTTCTGGCGAGAAGACGAGAAATTATCGAGAAATATAATGAAAGTCTTTCTAACTATAATGTAAAGGTGCTGGGGCATTATGGGGAGAATTTTTCCTCCAGCGGTCATCTTTATCTTGTCAGGGTGAATGGAAAAACAAGGCAGGAGTGCAACGAAATCATAAATCAAATGGCAGAAAAAGGTGTTGCGACGAATGTCCATTATAAACCGTTGCCGTTGCTGACTGCTTACAAGAATCTTGGATTTGATATAAAAGATTATCCGAATGCTTATGCCATGTATGAAAATGAGATTACATTTCCGCTTCATACGAAATTGACAGATGAGGAAGTGGAGTATGTTCTCTATACATTTGCAAAATCATTAGGTGAGGAATAGAGAGTAATGAGAAAATGGGAAGAACTCCCTGCGGATATGCGGGTTCCGGAAGTCAGAAAGTATTATGATATCTTACAAAGGCATAAAGGGAGTTTGATTCTGAAACGTGTTTTTGATATAATAATTGCGGGTCTGTTACTGATCCTGCTGTCGCCGGTTCTGCTGGCACTGAGTATTCTAATCAAGGCGGATTCAAAAGGACCGGTTTTCTTTCGCCAGGTACGGGTGACGAGATACGGGAAACCATTCCGGATTTTTAAGTTTCGAACCATGGTAGACCATGCGGATCAGATGGGGACTCAGGTTACCACCAAGGGAGATGCCCGGGTGACAAAGCTTGGAAAGAAACTGAGACGCTGCAGATTGGCCGAGCTTCCGCAGTTGCTGAATATCCTGACGGGAGATATGACTTTCGTTGGAACCAGGCCGGAAGTGGAGAAGTATGTCCGGTATTATACCAATGAGATGAAAGCGACTTTACTTCTGCCGGCAGGAGTGACGTCTATGACAAGTATCGAGTATAAGGACGAAGAACGTCTGCTGCAGTCGGCAGAGGATGCGGATGAAGTATATATCCAGACCATTCTGCCGGAGAAGATGAGGTATAATCTGGAAGCGATTGAGAAGTTTTCTTTTTTTAGAGATATCGCTACTATGTTTGCAACTGTAAAAGCTGTAACAGGAAAGTGAGGAAGAATCATGAATATAAAAACAGTCACAGTGGTGGGTGCTAATGGGACAATGGGAAGTAATGTAGCTGGAATATGGGCTTCGTTTGGTGGGGCTCATGTTTATATGATTAGCAGAACAAAAGAAAAGTCTGAAGAAGCAATTAAACGTGCTGCAAAGTCTGTTCGTGCAGATGCGATTAAACAAAATATGGAAGCAAAAGATTATTCTGATCTGGCAGAATGTATCAGTCATTCGGATCTGGTTTTTGAGAGTATTGCAGAAAATGAAGAGTTAAAAAAGGATTTTTTAAAGGAAGCAGCTAAACATATATCTGATCATACATTAGTATGTTCCGGGACATCAGGATTGTCAATTGATGAGATGGCAGAAGTATTGCCGAAACAGTATCGTGGCAATTTTATGGGAATGCATTTTTTCAACCCACCGTATAATATGCCCTTGTGCGAATTGGTTGGCTCGGAGTATGTTGAGGGGAAAAAGCTGGAAGAAATCAAGAAATATCTTGAAGAAACATTGTTAAGAACTGTTGTTATCGTTAAAGACTGTCCGGCATTTATGGGAAATAGAATAGGGTTTTTTTTGATAAACCTTGCAGTCCAATATGCCGAAATTTATAAGGACAGAGGCGGGGTAGATTACATTGATGCAATTATGGGACCGTTTACAGGCAGAAATATGGCGCCAATTCGTACGGCAGATTTTGTGGGCTTAGATGTGCATAAAGCAATCGTTGATAATGTTTATAAAAATACGAACGATTACGCAAAAGAAGCATTTAGGTTGCCGGAATATGTTGAAAAGTTAATTGGAGCAGGCCGCCTGGGGTATAAGACAAAAGAAGGACTTTATAAAACAATTCAGACAGAGGCAGGAAAAAAGCGGTATTGTGTTTATGATATTAAAACTGATCAATATCGAGAGATAAAGAATTATAATGTTCCGTTTGCCTCTTCCATGGTAAAGAATTTTTCGGATGGACTGTATGGAGAGGCAATAGCGAGACTCTTGGAGGATTGCTCGGAAGAAGGAGAGATCTGTAAGAAGTTTATGGTTGAGTATGTGGTTTATTCGTTGCATATTAATCGTGAAGTGGGATATACAGTTTATGATGCTGATGATACAATGGCAGCTGGTTTTTCTTGGATTCCGCCGCTTGCAGTGATAGAAAGTTTTGGCGGGAAAGAGAAATTCAAGAGAATGGCAAGAACAGTATTGACGGAAAAAGAATGGAATGAAATGGATGTTGATACATTGCTGACCAATAGTCCAAAATCTAGATATGATTATAAGAGATTTTTTAAGGCAAAAAGATAAGGAGATTACAATGGAGAAAGTATATATTCTGGGCGGCGCACAGACGGATTTTGAGCGAAATTGGAGCAAAGAGGGAAAAGGTATGCTTGCTCTTCTTCGTGAGGTGTTAGAAGAAGGGATGAAAAACAGCGGTCTTGAACCTGAAGAAATAGAACGATTAAATCACGATAATAAGATAGCATGTTTTGTGGGGAATTTTATAGCGGAAAAATATGTTGGGCAAGGGCATTTGGGTGCGTTGCTTACAGAAGTAAATCCAATTTTTTATGGGGTTCCGTCCGCGCGTTATGAGGCTGCATGTGCCTCTGGTTCTGTTGCGCTTGATGCCGCGGCGACAAAAATACGGACAGGAGATTATGATGTTGCTGTTGTGGTGGGATGGGAATTAATGAAAACTGTAGATGCAAAGACAGGAGGAGACTTCCTTGGATGTGCAGCTTATTATGAAAAAGAGGGAAGAGGGATAGATTTTCCATTCCCAAATCTGTTTGGACAACTTGCGGATGCAATAATTGAAAAGTATGATTTAGACGAAAAGAGATTTATGGAGAATTTGGCTCGAATTTCAAGCATAAATTATCAGAACGCTAAACGGAATCCGTATGCGCAGACGAGAAAGTGGTTTATGAATGAAGAGCAGGCAAATATGCGTGGGTCTGAAACGAATCCTTATGTGGGAGGCCGCCTGGCTTCATCGGATTGTTCTCAAGTGACAGATGGGGCAGCTATGGTTGTTCTTGTATCCGAAAAGTATAAAAATGCAGTATTGCCTGATAAAAAGCTGCCTATTATAAAAGGATACGGACATCGTGTTGCACCGATGCTCTTTTCAAAAAAGTTAGCAGAAAATAAAGATAGTGAATATGTTCTTCCGTGGACGAGAAAAGCTGTTGAAGAGGCGTATAAAAGGGCGGAAATGACAGTAGCGGATATAGATGTTTTTGAGACTCATGACTGCTTTACTTCCAGTGAGTATGCAGCAATATCAGCATTTGGTCTTACTGATCCTGGAAAAGAATTTGAGGCGATAGAAAGTGGACTGATTGCATTCGACGGAGAAAAGCCAATCAACCCAAGTGGCGGACTGATCGGTTGTGGACATCCGGTAGGAGCAAGCGGAGTCAGGATGTTTTTGGATTTATATAAACAAGTAAGTGGCAAGGCTCAGTCATATCAAGTCAGAAATGCGCATAATGGGATGATGTTAAATATTGGAGGATCTGCGACAACAAATTATGTATTTATTGTTGGACAAGAGTAAAAAGGAGAGAAAAATGTTACTTAGTAGAATATTAGCTGAAGCAGGGGTTCCTGATGCGAGTTATCAAATCTATAGGGAGCAAGCGTTTGATACATTAGGATTGTTAGCATCAGAAATAGATCAAAAAATCTGTTCATTTTTGGTTGGGGAAAAATATTTGGATTTGGTAACTGATAGAGTAACTATGCTTATTGTTACGAAAGACCTTGCGGAGAAATTCTCTAAAAAAAGTATAGGTCTTTGTATTACGGAAAATCCTCGCCTTCTCTTTTTTCACATTCATAATTATTTGGCTAAAAACAGTGATTATATCCGAAAAGAAATGAAAACACAGATTGGCAAAGGAACTGTTATTTCTGATAAAGCAGTTATTGCAGACAGCAATGTTATCATTGGAAATAACGTTATCATTGAAGAGTTTGTCGTGATTCGAAGTAATACGGTAATTGGAGATAACTCCGTTATTCGTGCCGGGGCTAAAATTGGTGGAGAAGGATTTGAATTTAAGAGAACAGGTGATGACATTGAGGCTGTTAAGCATTTGGGAGGAGTCAAAATCGGGAAAAATGTGGAAATTCAATATAATTCATGTATAGATAGAGCAGTTTACCCATGGGATGACACAGAAATAGGAGATTATTGTAAAGTTGACAACTTGGTTCACATAGCGCATGCAGTTAAAGTGCGGGAAAAGACCATGGTGGTTGCACAATCTGGAATTGGAGGGCGTACAATCATTGGACCGGATACATGGATAGGTTTTTCTTCCACAATTAGTAACGGTTTGCATATCGGAGAAAATTGCAGAGCTAATATAGGTGCTGTTGTGACAAAGAATGTTGAGAAGAACAAGAGTGTTACAGGGAATTTTGCTATTGACCATCAAAGGTTTATTGAGGATTTAAAAAGCAAAATTAAACAGTAATAAACTTGTTTAGTAAAAGGAGAATTTCGATGAATATATGGATTGTAAATCATTATGCAATTCCCCCAAGCATGGGAGGCCTTGTAAGGCATTATTATTTTTCGAAATATTTGCAAAAAAGCGGACATACAGTGCGGATTTTTACATCAAGTAAAATCCATAATACAGATATTAATATAATAACTGACAAAGCATTGTACAAAGAAAAAAAAGTAGATGGAATAGAATATACGTTTGTACGAAGCCGGGACTACAAAGGAAACGGGATAGACAGGATTATTAATATGATAGATTTCCCGTTTAAAGTATGGAAATGTATGTCTAGGTTTATAAAAACAGAAAAACCAGATGTTATTTATGCTTCATCACCGGATTTGTTAGTTGCGTTTTCTGCTTTGCTATTTAGTAAGAAGAAAAGAGTTGCTTCACTTGTTGAGGTGAGAGATTTATGGCCGGAGTCAATTGTAGAATATAGTGGCATGTCCAGAAAAAACTTGATTATTCAAGCACTGTATCAATTGGAAAAATTAATATATATATGGGCGGATAGATTGATTTTCACATTTCCGGGCGGAAAGGATTATATTCGAGATAAGAGATGGGAAAAGAAAATAGATCTTAATAAGGTCGGTTATATTAATAATGGGGTTGATTTGGAAGAATTTAATATTAATAGAGAAAAATATAGATGGAAAGATCCCGACCTTGAAGATGAAAAGATATTTAAAATTATCTATGTTGGATCGATACGCCTGGTAAATCATCTTGGTGATGTAATTGAGGCGGCGGCGCTTTTGAAGAAAAGAAATATAGATAATATAAAAATTTTAGTGTTTGGAGATGGAACGGAAAGAGCAAGCTTAGAAAAAAAATGTGAAGAACAAAATTTACCAGTAAGTTTCAAGGGAAGAGTGGAGAAAAAGTATATTCCATATATTTTGAGCTGCGCAAATTTAAACTTAATTAATGTCAAAAAAAACAATTTAGTTCGATATGGGTGTAGTTGGAATAAATTGTTTGATTATATTGCTGCGGGCAAACCTATATTAAGCAATCTTCCGACAAATTATGATTTAATTCAAACATATAATCTGGGCGTTAGTAAATATTTCACGAAGGAAGAATATGCAGATGTGATGATTAAGTTTGCGCAAATGCCTAAAGAAGAATATGAGTTATATTATGGTAGGTTTGAAAAATTGAGGGAAGACTTTGATTATAAAGAACTTACAAAACATATAGAAAAAGAGTTGTATGAAGCGATAGAAACACAGGATTAAGTTACGAGCATTTGAATGCAGTTATATATTCTAAATTTTACAAAAGAATTTTTTGAAGTAAAGGGTAAAAAGTATTACTGTAAAATCGTAGAAGAATTTGCAAAAATGTGAGAATTAGGAAGTCAATGTAATTATAAAGATTCTGAAGAGGAGAAGGAAAATGGCGAAAGTTTGTCATATGACAAGTGTTCATCCAAATAAGGATATCCGGATTTTTTACAAAGAGTGTGTAACACTAGCTGATAATGGATACGAGGTTGTCTTGATAGCTCCTGGAGAAGATCGAGTTGAGAAGAATATTCAAATTAAAGGAATAGGAATGTCTGGCTCTAACCGACTTAGGCGGATGTTATTTATGGGAAGAAAGGTCTATAAATTGGCCTTAAAAGAAAATGCAGATGTATATCATTTTCATGATCCGGAGTTGCTCCCGTATGGTTTAAAGCTGAAAAAGAAAGGCAAAAAAGTAATTTATGACAGTCATGAAGATGTGCCAAGGCAGATACTAGCAAAATATTGGATTCCTTCTAAATTAAGGAAGGCGGTTTCGAAAATTTATGAAAAATATGAAAAGAAAGTGGCAAAGCGCTTAGATTGTGTTGTTACAGTGACGGAACATATTGCGGGAATTTTTAAAAACTATCATTGCAAAGTGGTAGTTGTAAAAAATTTCCCATTGCTAAATGATATACAATGTAAGTTGGATGATTATGAGGAGAGGGGAAATGTGATTTGTTATGCTGGAGGCGTTACAGAACAAAGGGGAATTACAACTTTAATTAAAGCTATATCTGGCCTTGACGTGAAATTGAATATTGCAGGATCGTTAAGTGAAGAATATAAAGAAAAATTGATGAGTTTGCCAGGTTGGGATAAGGTAAATTATGTTGGATATTTGGATCGGGAAGGGATTAGCAAGTTATACAATAGAAGTTGCGTTGGTATGGTTACTTTAAAAGACACACCAAACCATAGATATTCTTTACCAATAAAAATGTTTGAATATATGGCGGCAGGAATTCCTGTTATCGCGTCTAATTTTCCTGTTTGGGCGGAGGTAATTGAAGAAGTACAGTGCGGTCTATGTGTAGATCCTAATAATGAAAGCGACATTGCGGCGGCTATTCAAAATTTATTAAGCAGACCAAAAGAGGCAAAAATTATGGGGAAAAATGGAAGGAAAGCTGTGTGTGAAAAGTTTTCTTGGGAAAATGAGGCAAAAAAGCTTTTAAACTTATATCAAAAAGTATTGTAGTAGATGAGGAGATACGAAATGGAGAAAATAATATGTAAAAGATGTGTGATGGATAACGTGGGAGATCCGTATATCATATTTGATGAGAACAGAATCTGTAATTATTGCAAAGCGGCAGAAGAGGCAAATCGTCAATGCTATTTTCCTAATAATGAGGGTAAGAAAAGGCTGGAGGAAATTGTAAGAAAAATTAAAGAAGAAAGAAAAAAGGAAAGATATGATTGTATGATAGGTCTTTCTGGCGGCTTAGATTCTTCGTATTTGGCTTATATAGGGCATCAGTATGGATTGAGGATGCTTGCAGTCCATATTGATGACGGATTTGATACGGAAATTACACAGAGAAACATTAAAAGAATTGCGGAATCTTTTAATATAGATTTAATTATTGAAAAACCTAACAAACCTTTGTTTGCGGATGTAACAAAAGCCTTTTTAAGAGCAGGAGTTCCTAATATTGCAATTCCCCAAGATAATGTGCTATTTGCAACTTTATATAAGTATGCAAGACAAAATCATATTTCTTATTTTTTGTCAGGTAGCAATTTTGCATTAGAATCTATTCTTCAAAAAGGAAATAGTTATGATGCATCTGATAAAGTGCATATTAAAGATATACACAAAAAATATGGAAAGTTAAAATTGACAAAAGAATTGCCGTTGATTTCTATATTTGATAAACGAATTAAATATCAATACTTTTATAGAATAAAAACATTAAAATTATTGAATTATGTTAAATATGAAGCGGCAGATGCGCTTTCTAAGTTGAACGCAGCTTGTGGTTTTGAGTATTATGGTGATAAACATTGCGAATCCATATTTACTAAATTTATGCAAAGATATTATTTGCCAGAGAAGTTTCATGTGGATAAAAGAAAATCGCATTATTCGAGTATGATTTTGAGTGGACAGATGACAAGAGATCAAGCATTAAAAAAACTTGAGGAACCACTATATAATAAAGATGATTTGGAGAAAGACATATCATATATATTAAATTATTTAGGTTTGACTAGAGATGAATTTAATCAAATTATGGAGGAAAAGCCACGGTCACATGATGAATTTAAAAAATCTGCATTTAACCAATTAGTACATTTCATTTTGAAATTTAGAAAGTATTAGGAGGCAGGAGAATTACATTGCGTAAGATTAGATTGATTGTACTTAATCCATATGACAGCCTTCAATTTTATGAGCATAGGCCAATGCAAGAAGCTAAATATTTTCAAAAACAAGGGCATGAAGTTGAAGTGTTTATACTTCAGCGAAAAGTTATTGGAAAAGGAACTATAGAGAATAGCATAGATGGGATACCGGTTAAGCATTTTCTATGTAAGTCGGCCAATATGGAACAGCTTTTAAATACTAATGTGTTTATTAAAAAGATTAGGAGTATTATTTATGCTCTGTGGTTTTTGAAATTTATTATTTGGCTTAAAAATCAGTTAAAAACGGACGAAAGAACTTATTTGATTGCACATAATTTGGAAATGGCTTTTGCAGCATGTGTTGTTAACAGAAAAAAGAAATTCTCCGTTGTTTTTGTTATGCGTGAATGGTATGAAGGACAAACATTAAGTAGATTGAAACGAGGAGTAATTAAAAGAATTAGCCACTGGGTACAAAATGAAAGTGATACATTAGTCCATGTGGGACAAGTCCAATTTGATACGACACAGAAGAGGAATAGAAAAAAAATTCTTTACATTCCTAATTATCCAGAGGCGAAAAATTATTCTGATATAGAGCATGTCAAGAGCGATAAAATTCGGATTAATTATATTGGTAGTGTCCGAGATGTAAAGTCTTTAAAAATGTTAATGGATGCTGCGGATGGATTAGAGAGAATTTCAATTGGAATCCATGGGATGGGAGAAGCTTACGGTAAGTTAAAAGAAATAGAAAGTTGTTATAGAAATGTGTGTGTAACGGGATATTATGATTATCAAACAATGACTAAAAAATTGTTTTCCAATACAGATATACTATACTGTGCATATGACATTAGTGTTCCCAATTGGCGGGTTGCATATCCAATTAAGTTATATGAAGCGATAGAAGTCGGGGTACCGGTATTGCTTTGTAGGGGTATGGCACCAGAAAAATTTGTTTGTGAAAATGACTGCGGTTATCTATTTGATTATAATGTAGAATCATTGAGAGAGGTTTTATTGAACATACAAGAAAATGGGAAGGACTTTATGAAAAAGTGCGAAAATATGCGAAAATTGAAAGGAAAGTATACATGGGATAGTGTAGTTAAAGAATACGATAAAGCGATTTTGAAATAGAATAAAGAAATGTCAAGCAGAAAATTGTAAAAGCTTTTTAATACAAAATACAGATAAGAATGTGGTCAAGATGAAGAAGACCCTCTATGACTGTTATGAGATGAGAAGCAGACGGCAGTAGAGGAAGTAAAGGTGTTTAATGAAGAAATTTCTTGAAAATATTTGGATAATAGGTAATTTAGATAAGGAAAGTAGAAAGGCATTTCTATTAAGTAGACAAGACTATATGGCAATGATTAAGAGTCTATAGCTTTGAAAATGTATTAATTTATAAGATCAAAAAGAAAGGAAATAGGATGTTTTGCTTTTATAAACATCATACAAGTTGTTATGTCAAATTCTTTAATTTATAAATGTAACAATTTGAAGGCATATATATATTTTTTGTTGATTGCTTTAGTGTATAAATTGGCTTTAGAGATGGGCTTTTGGTATCTTTTGCAAGAGGCATATAAAAATACATCAACTTATAGATTTGAGTTTTCTTTTTATAAATTTATATATGGTTTATTATGGATTATGATATTATTTGCGCTGATTAGGCATAACGAAAGGAAACCATCTACCTTTTTTTTACAATTTCAATATATGATCGCTATCATTCCAATTACTGTTATTTTTGCTTTTAGTGATGAGAAAATATTTTATTATACTGTCGTTTGTTTGGCTTTTGCGCTAGCAGAAGTATTGGTTTTTGTTTCTAAAGATGTCCAGCTTCCTCAAATTAATATTGCCTCAAAAGTATTGGTTATAGCTTTCTGTTTGATAACGTGTGTTGTGTATGTGGATATGATTATAGAAAATGGAATGTTCAGCCTTGAGGCATTAAATATTTATAGAGTATATGAGATAAGAAAGGAATTTGAATTAAATAAATATGTTTGGTACTTATTCTACTGGCAATATACAATAATTACTCCATTCTTTATTATTAGAGAATATAAAAGAAAAAGATTTTTTTCTATGGCTTTTTTCTGTATACTGCAATTAATTGCATATTTATATTCTGCGCAAAAGGCATTGCTTTTTATTATTCCGCTTGTGATAGGTATGTGTATTATATCAAATTGGAAAAAAATAGAGATTTTTTTGTTTGCAGGGTTATCTATAGGAACAGTGATGGTTACAATTGGCAGTGCTTGCTCAGAAATAATTTATCGGATTTATGATCTATTTGTAAGAAGAGTATTAATTTTGCCAGCCAATTTAAAATTTGTATACTATGATTTCTTTTCGCAAAATCCCAAAATTGGGTTGGCAGGGACTTTGTGGGGGAAATTTTTAGAATTAGTCTCTCCATATGAAGAGAAGATAGGAGTCATCATATCAACAGTATATTTTGATAAACCGGAGATGAATTCTAATACGGGATTTTTGGCTGAAGGATATTACCGATTTGGAATTTTAGGAATTTTTTTGGCTTTAATACTGTTTGCGTTTGTTTTAATAGTTTTGGATCACTGTGCAAAATTGAACGGGTATTCGTTTACTGTCAGTATGAGTTTTTTTTCTATATTTTTACTAAATGACGGAAGTCTCATAGATCCGCTTATTTTTGGAACATTTACCGTTTTAGTAATTCTGTGCATATTCTACAATTATAAGGACGACTTTGGAGTCAGAAATAGAATATAATTGAATCTATTAATGTATTATGAAGAATTAGAAAGCATAGATAATTCTAGAGAATGCAGATATTTTATTTTGTCTTGGTACGAGAAATATGTTAAAAAAGTTGACAAATTCAGTTTTCAAATCTGAGATTATTAAAAGTATTAGTACAATTGCAAGTGGAAGCCTAATCGGTTATGGATTAAATACAATATTATTGCCGATTTTAAGTCGTGTTTTCAGTCCTAAGGAAATGGGAGAATATGATTTGATTATTTCTTCTGCCTCTATTTATTTAGGGGTTCTTTGTTTGGGAATGATTACAGCGATTATGTTACCTGCTAGTGAAGAAGAGGCAAAGGCAATCTGTAAAACAATATTCACTTCTGTTGTGGTGGGAAGCACATTAGGAGTTTTTGTCTTACTGATAATTAAAGATAAATATCAATTATTTGAAATAGAACAAAGCTACATAGGGGCATGTGTTTTATTATACTTTTATTTGATTTTATATAATGCTCAAAGTATATGTTATGCATACGCAAATCGAAGAAAAAAATACAAGGCTTTATTTTGGAATCCTATTATTTATGCAATATCAAATGTAGGATTAAGTATCATATTTGGATTAATAGGGATGAAAACATTTGGATATATGCTTGGAACGGTGTGCGGGACTCTTCTTACGATAGCGTTTCTTTGCTTTCATGCGAATCCGTTCACAGGTAAATATTCAATAAAGATGGTAAACGATATTTTGAAAAAATATCGTTCATTTCCATTGATTCAGATGCCGTCCAATTTTATTTCTATTTTGTCAACACAATTTCCTACACAGTTTTTGGGACGAATGTTTGGAAGTGCCATGCTGGGAGGATATACGATGGCTTGTAAAATATTGAGTATGCCAGTGTCTTTATTGGCAACACCAATTAATAATGTATATTACCGAACAGCGGCAGAAAAACTCCGAAAGAAAGAAGAAGCCGGAACCTTTGCGTTTAAACTTATAAAAGTAAGTGTCAATATTGCAATAGTTCCAATTTTTATCTTAATGGTATGGGGAGAGCCGATTTGTGCCTTTTTTCTTGGCGAAGATTGGCGAGTTGCGGGAGACTATATGGGAATTCTGGGGATATATTATTTAATATATTTCTGTAATACATGTCTCAGTGGCACATTAATCTTAGTGGATAAGAAAAAAATAAATTTATTTAGTGTTATTATAAAAGTATTACTTAATTTAATCGTTTTTTCATTGTCGGCAGTTATGGATTGGGGACTAATCAAGACGATTGTGATTTATACAGCAGAAGAGACATTTTTTCAAATAATAATAATGGGGATATCCCTTTATTATATGCAGTATCCAATAAGAAAATATGTTCGATTTGTATTTTCGTATGTTTTCATATTATTGGGAAGTTATATAATCGTTCAAATTGCAGGAGGTAAGATATTATGAAATTTAGAGATTTGGGAGCGCAGTATAATAGGTTGAAAGAAGAGATAGATAAAAGCATCCAGAAAGTCCTTTCAGATGGGAATTTTATTGGGGGAACACAGATCGCAGAACTGGAAGAACAGTTGGCGGAATATGTTGGAGTAAAGCATTGTATTACATGTGCGAATGGAACAGATGCTTTAACAATGGTATTAATGGCATGGAATATTCAGAGAGGAGACGCCGTATTTGTGCCAGATTTTACATTTTTTGCTTCCGGTGAAGTGGTGGCGTTTGAGGGGGCTACACCTGTATTTTATGACGTTTGTCAAGACACATTTAACGCTAATGTAAGTTCTTTGGAAAAATGTATTAACAATGTAATTAAGCAAGGGGAATTAAGGCCGAGAGCAATCATTGCTGTTGATCTGTTTGGACAACCGGCGAATTACCCGGAACTAGAAAAAGTTGCAGAAAAATATAATTTACTTTTACTGGAAGACGGAGCTCAGGGATTTGGCGGCCGGATTGGAGAAAGGCGGGCATGTAGTTTCGGCGATGCGGCAACAACTTCTTTTTTCCCGGCAAAGCCATTAGGATGCTACGGAGACGGTGGGGCAATTTTTACAAATGATGATAAGATGAATGAGTACTTAAGGTCAATAAAGGTTCACGGAAAGGGAAATTACAAATATGATAATGTGCGGATTGGCTGGAACTCTCGGCTGGATACAATACAGGCGGCAGTCCTTCAGGTAAAATTAAAAGCATTTAGAGAATATGAGCTGGAGGCGGTGAATAGAGCAGCCGAAAGATATACGCAGTTGTTAGGAGACATTGTAAATACCCCTAAGGTGCCAAATGATTATTATTCCAGCTGGGCCCAGTATACGTTAAGACTGGAATCTAATCAGCAAAGAGAAAGCCTACAGCAGTATCTTAAGGAGCGGGCAGTTCCAACGATGGTTTATTATCCTAAACCGATGCATTGTCAGAAGGCATTTGAAGAAAATGAAAATTATATAGAATGTCCAATTACTGAAAACTTATGCAGTACGGTACTATCTC
The DNA here is from genome assembly GCA_902406105.1 of uncultured Mordavella sp. Lineage (GTDB taxonomy): Bacteria > Bacillota > Clostridia > Lachnospirales > Lachnospiraceae > Massilistercora. The sequence continues at coordinate 44,389 of CABPCP010000006.1, read as the reverse complement.
TTCCGATGCATCCTTATTTAACTGAGGAAGAGATTGCCATAGTTGCAGGAGAAATTAGAAATTTTATATAAGTAGGAAAAAGGAGTAGCGGATATATGGAGATATCAGAGAAGAATGAGATTGTAATTACGTTCGCAAAGCTGAGAGATAATTTGATACGCTTTTGGTGGATCATAGCTGTTGGAATTTTGCTTGCAATTGCTGTGATCATATGGTCAGGGACAGGTCAAGGAATCGAAGGAGAAACAACTGTTTCTGCCGAAATGGTCTTTTGCTTTGAAGAAAATGGAGAAAATATTGACGAAGGGAAATCGGGTGACCAGTTATTAGCAGAGGTGCTAAAAGAAAAAAGTGAAAAACCGAACTATACAGAACTTTCCGAGATGGCTATAGAGTTGATGAAGACACAGACAAGTATCGAGGAAATTAATAAAGAAATGCTGGATGCAGGATTTGAGAATTATCAATTTAATGTGAATCAAGTTGATTTAGAAGCGACAGACAGACTTTTGGTATGTGTAGTAGAGGGAGAAAACGCAAATGAAGTGATAGCTCTTTCGCAAATTTATTCCGATTTATTGATAAATAAGATGAGTTTGTTAGAAAAAAATGCAACACTCACTATATTGCAAGGAACAGATCAAGAAAACCTTATAGAAGATAGTGGCAATACAAAAGAAGCGGGCGTGCTGTCTGTAAAAAATGTTTTTATTTTATGCCTTTTTCTGATGGGGGCAGTTTTGGTTATCTTTTTCTTGATGTTAAAGGATAGGTATATCCGCAGTAAGGATGAAGTGGACCAATTAAAAGAGAAGCCTGTTTTAGGAGAGTTGAAGCCTAGGAAAAAAACTAATCAAAAAGAGGATCTTATCCTACCAGAATACATGAAAACCAAAGGTTTTGAACAGGTGGCTTTGGTTAAAGTGTGTGGGAAAAAAATTGCCCCAGGTTTTATAAAACAAGTATCCGATTACTGTAGTGAAAAGATAGGAGGAGCTATAGTTAAGGAAGCTGAAATGGGGGGGATAAAGGCAACAGGTGGAGAGGATAATAAAATTGTTCTAGTAATTAGCATTAATGATGATCATATAGAAGATGTCGAAAAATTAGCTGAAAAAATGAATCTTTTAAATATGGACATAATTGGAGTGATATATGTTTATCCCTAAGAAAGGCTGGCAATAAATAAAATGAAAAAATGCATACGTTATTCATTTTTTGTATTAGCGGTGATTTTCGCGATAATAGGCTGGGCATTGTCGTTATATAACTTCGCATTTTTGTCAATCATGAGTTTGTTTCTTAACAACGTTATCTTTTGTTTTGAGAATCTTAAGGACAGAATTGCTCTCCTTATGTTTCATGTTACAGTTTTTGTTTTTTTACTTTCTAGGCCATTTATCGAGTTTTGTACAAATCTTTCTTGGTGGAATAAATATGTAAAAGATTATGGGAATGCAGCATTTGATTTTGCATTATTGGCTTTGGAATTAAGTTTGTTGTTTTTATTTGTTGGCGGAGAGATAGCAGAAAATCTTCGAGAGAAAGGACATATTATATATGAAGCAGAAAAACGAAAAAAACAAAGAGAAGTATTTTTGAGTAATTTGAGAATTATATCGGAAATTGTTTTTTTTATTTCAATGTCTGCGTATATGATAGGAGAATTTGAAAAGCTGTGGTTTATGAGAGGAAGGAGTTATACGGAGTATTATACTTCCTTTGCTAGCCATCTTCCATATATCATTCATCTAGTAGCATCGTTTATGAAATATAGCCTGTGCATATTTCTTGCAACCTTTCCTAAGAAGAAATGTGTGGTTATTCCATTAGGACTTTACTTTCTGTCAGCAGTCCCAAGTCTGCTCATTGGAATGAGAAACCCCATTATGTTAAATGGTATTTTTGTTTTTATATATTTTTGTATTAGGAGTGCAGCTGATCAGAAAGAGAAGTGGATAGGAAAATTTGAAAAGGTTGGCTTGACAATTGCGATTCCAGTTGTCTTGATATTTATGGGAGCGTATTCATATATTCGTAGTGGCACTGAGATAGCAGTACATGGTTTGGGAAAGATGTTTGTAAACTTTTTTTATGGGCAAGGGGTTTCCTTTGAGGTGTTGATGATTGGATATAATTGTATTGATCAACTACCTCAGAGAGCCTTTCGTAATTATACATTTGGTGGAATTGTTGACTACTTTCTGCACGGAACTATTGCCCAGAAATTTTTTGGAGCAGTGCCACTAGATAATGTGAATAGTATTCGGAATGCAATGTTAAGTAATAATTTTTCACATAATATGTCTTATATCTCAAAAGGTGATAAATATCTAGCGGGACAAGGTTGGGGCTCATCTTATCTACTCGAAACATATGTGGATTATGGATATATAGGAATAATTTTATATAGTTTTGTTTTGGCGTTAGTGCTGGTTATAGGAATAAGGATTTTAAAGAAATATTGCTTAGGTGGAATTATAATTCTTCTTATGTTGACAGAAGTGTTTTTTGCGCCAAGGGCAGAAGCAACAGGTTTCCTAAATTTTATTGTACAAATGCAATTTTGGGCAGTGATTCTGATGTGTTTTTTAGGAGCGGCATTGTGTTGTAAAAAATATGAGGTGCAGAATAAAGGAGAAAAAGAATGTTTGAACATTTTGGGTTGAAAGATGTTTTTGTTGGGATATGGAAATATAAATGGAAAATGCTGATTTCAAGTATATTTTTGACAATATTTGTATCAACTTTAGTTCATTTTTATCCGGTAGAAGTGGAGCAGTTAAACATTGAAACTGGGAATTCTACAGAACTTCAATGTGCAAGAATTGATTTTTATCTTGATTATACAGGGACTGACACACAGCTTTCCTCGAAAGTTTTAAGTGGCATATACAAAGATACTATTACCGGAACCGCTTGCCAGAAATATACATCCGACAAAATTGTACGGGAATATGGAAAGCCGGCAATTGTGGACATTTTTGATAATACAATAACGGAAGAGCAGATTACATCAAAGTCATTCACGCAATTTGTGACTGTCGGAATAAAAGAAGATGAAGTGGGAATGTATCTTCTTGTCAGGACACCAGATATGCAATTTTCTAAAGATATTTTGGCTATTTATATGGAATGGATCAGGGATGTGGCTGGAGCGGAAAACAGCAAGGTGGATGTAGTTGTTGTATCCGAATCAGAAGAAATTGTTTCAATAAATACAGAACAAACGCAATCTCTTGCGGAGAGACAGCAATGGTCTGTAAAGAAGATTGCGATAGTTGCGTTTGTTTGCTTTTTGTTACTGTCTTGCGTTATTGTTTTTGCCATCTGTTTGTTTAAGCCGACAATTAATAGAAAAAGCGATTTTACAGAATTAGGGTTGGATGTTTTGGCAGAGATTTGGATTGATAAGAAAGGAGGAAGACAGTGAAGAAAGCAATGAAAAAAAGTGAGATTAAGCAAGAACGATTTGTTTATATGATTAATACAATATTGAATCAATGTGAAAAGAATCATTGGAAAAGGGTTGGCCTGACGACAAGCAGCTTGAAGTATCGCTATATTGATAAAATCGTCAATAGTTTAAATGAAGAAGTAAAAAAGAGAGAGATGTTGGTCGAAGTGATAGAATTAAAGCCGATCAATTTTTCGGCAGAGGCAGTTGAACGGGCGCGATTATGTGATATAATAATTTTCATAGAGAAATATGCTGATTCGTACTATCAAGAAATACAGCGAAGTATTGAGTTGGCAAATAAAGAAAGCATTCCGATTGCTGGTGTGGTGGCATATCGGTAAGCAGACAAAGGGGGGCTGTACATGAAAAGTCGATGTGCAAAGATACTAGCAGGTTTTTTGGCGGTAGTGATTATTTTTACATCGAGTTATTTTCCGCTGAATGCAGAGGAAATAAATAAGGCAATACTGCAAATTACAGATGATTCTGCGGGAAATGATATTTATTGTGGAGATGCAGTTACATTATCTGCGCAAGTCGCAGAGGGCAGAGACACTTATTATGAATACCGTTTTAGCCTTTTGCAAAGTGAGAGCGAAGCGGGAACGAACGGAGGAACAATATTAAAGGATTTTTCGTTGGAAAACAGTTATGTATTTCATGCCGAAGAGGCTGGGGAATATATCTTTGAAGTTGCTGCCAGGGACATAGATGGTCAGGTGATTACAAAGACATATACCATTCATGTACTAGCGAAAGAAGAGCTCCCTGATTATGAGTCTGATTCGGAAAAGGATCAGGGGTCAGATCAGAATTTATCAGGGAATGATGCGGCAGAAGGAAATTCTATTTTGACACAAGAACCGGAAGAAAACAAAACAGGGAATTTACCTTCCAATGTAGCAGACATACCAAGTGTGTCGGTGAAGAAAAAAGCTATACTGCAAGGTAGCCTTACGAGCAGTTCTGGAAACAATGCCGGGATAGGAGAAGAAGTTGTTTTAACAGCAGATTCGAGCGGCGGTGCAGACGGAATAGTATATCGATTTACAGAGACTTATAATGGTGTGGTAAAGACTGTACAGGCATATAGTAAGAACAATACGTATACATTTAAAGCAGAGGGAGAAGGTATCCATACTTTCACTTTAGCTATAAAAGACGATGAGGGAAATGCTGCAAATGCAAAATGTATCATTAACGTGTCTATTCCATCCAGTAAAAAACTCAGCGGGACATTGAGCAGCAGTACAGGGACAACGGCGGATGTGCGGGAGGAAGTCACATTGACGGCCGGCCATACTGGAGGATATGGAGAGGTAGAGTATCGTTTTACGGAAGTTTATAATGGAGAGACCAAAACGGTACAGGGATATAGCGAGAATCCAGAATATACATTTAGTGCATTAGGCCCAGGAGTCCATACTTATCATTTGGCGATACGTGATGAGGAAGGGCAGGCGGTTAGTACTAAGTATAGTATTAATGTTCAGATTCCATCCAGTAAAAAACTCAGCGGGACATTGAGCAGCAGTACAGGGACAACGGCGGATGTGCGGGAGGAAGTCACATTGACGGCCGGCCATACTGGAGGATATGGAGAGGTAGAGTATCGTTTTACGGAAGTTTATAATGGAGAGACCAAAACGGTACAGGGATATAGCGAGAATCCAGAATATACATTTAGTGCATTAGGCCCAGGAGTCCATACTTACCATTTAGCGATACGTGATGAGGAAGGGCAGGCGGTTAGTACTAAATACAGTATTAATGTGCAAGTTGAGACTTCCAAAAAACTTACGGGAGTTCTTGTATCAGATAGCGGGAATACAGTAAAGATAAAGGATAGCGTGACGTTACGAGCCATACATACTGGAGGATATGGGAAGGTAGAGTATCGTTTTACAGAAGTTTATAACGGCCAGGCGGTAACAGTTCAAGCATATAGCGAGGAGGAAGAATATACATTTCGAGCAACCGGTCCAGGAGTCCATACTTACCATTTGGCAGTACGCGATGAGGCGGGGCAGGCGGTCAGTACAACGTATTCTGTAAATGTTACTGTGCCCTCGGAATATAAGTTGGAAGCGCAGTTGACAAGTGCTCAAGGAAGCAAAGTTTATATCCGTGATCAGATAACGTTGCAGGCGTTTCATACTGGAGGATATGGGACGGTGAAATACCGTTTTACAGAAGTGTATAATGGAGTGGCAACAACAATAAGGCCTTATGAGACTGGGAACACTTATACGTTTAAAGCAACTGGTCCAGGTGTCCATACCTATCATTTGGCTGTGTCTGATGAAGAAGGGCAGAAAGTTAGTACAACGTTTGCGTTAACAGTACAGGTGGAAGCTAAATATAAGTTGTCAGGGAAAATAGAGAGCAGTAAGACGAATAGGGAATATGTAGACAGAACGATTACTTTGACAGGCTCACATACTGGAGGATATGGAAAGGTAGAGTATCGTTTTACAGAAGTATATAATGGTCAGGCTGTGACAGTGCAGCCATATGGTCCTCAAGAAACGTATACCTTCCGAACGACGAAACCAGGCAAGCATATTTACAATTTGGCTATCCGAGATGAAGAAGGGCAGTCTATTTCTATACAGTATGTTATGGAAGTAGTGGTACATCCAGATTACAGGTTGTCAGGAACATTTACTAAAAATGTAACAGGGCAGGTTAAGGAAAACCAAAAGATTACTTTAACGGCTCAAGCTAAAAAGGGATATGGAGAACCTTACCTGTATCGTTTTACAGAGGAATATAATGGCAAAGCAACGACAGTTCAGCCTTATAGTGAGAAAAACACCTATGAGTTTGTGATAAAGGGGCAAGGAACTCATAAATATACTGTGGCGATTATGGACTGTGAGGGACAAGCAATTTCCCTTACTCAGACTATTACGATAGGAAAGAATGGGTGGTATTACGAAGGAGGATATAAGTTTTATTATATAAATAATGTAAAGCAGTTGGATTTGGATGGAATTTTACCTAAACAGTCCAGTTATGAGATATGGGTGAATCGGCAATGTTGTACAGTTACCGTATATGCGAAAGACGGAAATAACGGATATATTATTCCGGTAAAAAGATTTGCTTGTTCAGTGGGACTCCCATCAACGCCAACACCGAAAGGAACATTTTATACTTCAAATAAATATAGGTGGCATACACTTATGGGCCCTTCTTATGGACAATATTGTACCAGAATTGTGGGGGGAATTCTTTTTCATTCAGTCGCTGGACGTAATATGACAAGCTATAATTTAAAGGCTTCTGATTACAATAAATTAGGATCGCCGGCTTCACATGGATGTGTTCGTTTATGTGTACGAGATGCGAAGTGGATTTATGATAATTGTAAGAGTGGCACAAAAGTAGTTATATATGATTCTTCTAGTCCGGGGCCGCTTGGGAAGCCGACAACAATTAAGATTCCGGCAGGTCAGACTTGGGATCCAACAGATCCGAACTTGTAAAGATATGGAAAATAAGTTATAATTTATAAAACAGATTTGAGTTTTACTCAAATCTGTTTTATAATGTACAAGAAAACTTGTTTGGGCTTAAATTAACGAGGTGGAGAATGAAAGAGAATATAAAAAAAGGTTTAATTTTTATGCTGACATTAGTGCTTGTACTATGTCAAAATGGTTTTCTAGTTCAGGCGGGAGAAATTACCGAACCAGAAGATATAAACCAAATGATAGCAGGAGATTATCCATTGAATTCTGAAGTGGAAATTATTATTGAGAATGAGGGATATATCTATGAAGATGATGATGTTAAGGTTAGAGTTGAAGCAAAGTCAGATATAGAAAATACGGTGTATGAGTATTGTTTTGCGGAAAAGGAACAAAAAGATTACAAATTGCTTCGGGAATTTGATGATGATAATGAATATATATTTAGTGCAGGAGCCGCAGGATCATATGTACTTAGAGTTCTTTTGCGTATGGAAGATGGTACATTGAGTATGCAGGAAAAATCATATGAGGTATTGAAAAAAGAAGAGACGGTAACGGATAATAGTGAAAAAGAGCAGGAGTCGGAATCGTTCCAGACAGAAGATAATAGTAAGATAGCCGATTCTGGGTCACTGGTTACGGAATCAGAAAGCATAAAAACCGCTGTTACACTTTCGGTCAGTGCGGATAAAAGCGGGACCCAGCCTTCAGGGAGCGTAGTGACGTTAACAGGGAAGGCCGGAGGCGGGTCTGGAAGCGGATATGAGTACCGTTTTACAGAGACCTATAATGGGAATGCGACAACAGTACAGAATTATAGCGAGGACCCGAGTTACGAGTATACGGCGAAAGGGAATGGGACGCATAAGTTTACGGTAGCAGTACGTGATAGTTCCGGGAATGCGATATCAGCGGTATATACAGTAGAAGTGAAGGAAGCGGCATTGACACTTTCGGTCAGTGCGGATAAAAGCGGGACCCAGCCTTCAGGGAGCGTAGTGACGTTAACAGGGAAGGCCGGAGGCGGGTCTGGAAGCGGATATGAGTACCGTTTTACAGAGACCTATAATGGGAATGCGACAACAGTACAGAATTATAGCGAGGACCCGAGTTACGAGTATACGGCGAAAGGGAATGGGACGCATAAGTTTACGGTAGCAGTACGTGATAGTTCCGGGAATGCGATATCAGCGGTATATACAGTAGAAGTGAAGGAAGCGGCATTGACACTTTCGGTCAGTGCGGATAAAAGCGGGACCCAGCCTTCAGGGAGCGTAGTGACGTTAACAGGGAAGGCCGGAGGCGGGTCTGGAAGCGGATATGAGTACCGTTTTACAGAGACCTATAATGGGAATGCGACAACAGTACAGAATTATAGCGAGGACCCGAGTTACGAGTATACGGCGAAAGGGAATGGGACGCATAAGTTTACGGTAGCAGTACGTGATAGTTCCGGGAATGCGATATCAGCGGTATATACAGTAGAAGTGAAGGAAACAGCGCTGACGGTGTCATTAAGCAGTAGTAAGGGTGAGTTGATTTCCGAGGGGGCGGAAACGATTCTAGAGGCAAAAGTATTTGGGGGATCAGGCGATTATAAATACTGTTTTAGGGAGTACTATTCAGGTTCAACAAGCGTGGTTCAAGAGTATAGCAGCAAAGAGGAATATACTTTTGTTGCAGACCCGGGAAAAACAGGACTTCATGAGTTTACGGTAGAAGTAGAGGATAGCGTGGGGAATTCTGCAACAGCTACCTATTCTATTACTGTAAATTTAAAGCCACTAACATTATCTGTAAGTAGCAATAGATCGACAAATGAAGTTCTTGGGACGCAGATTATGTTGACGGCAACGGCTGGCGCAGGAGATGGTGCATATGAGTATCGTTTTACGGAAACTTATGAAGGAATAGCGGAGACTAAACAGGCATATAGCGAAAAGAATACATATAGTTTTACGGCTGTAGGGATAGGAGAACACACCTTTACAGTGGCAGTTAAGGATTCGGCAGGGCGAAGTATGTCAGCGGTTTACAAACTTACGGTTGAACCAGAGGCGGGGAAAAAGCTTTTCGTATCTGTAGAATCTGATCAACCGGCAAAAGTCCAGGATGGTACTGAAATCACTCTAGTAGCCTCTTCCTCCGGCGGCTATGGCGGTACACAGTATCGTTTTACAGAGACATATCAAGGAAACTCTGTAACTAAGCAGGCGTATAGTGAGAATAATACGTATTCATTCCAGATTAATGGACTAGGCACACATAAGTTTACGATAGCAGCGAAAGACAAGGAAGGTCAATCTAATAGTGCTTCTTACTTGATAACCGTGTATAGCGATAAGATTTCATATGGTATCGATGTTTCTGCTTATCAAGGAGACATTGATTGGTCTAAAGTTAGAAATGATGGAATTTCTTTTGCCATGATTCGTGTACTTACAGGAAAAATGGGAGCTCTGGATGTTGATCCGTATTTTAACAAAAATATAGCCGGAGCAACAAAGAACGGTATTGCAGTCGGGATATATAGATATGGTTACGCTATGACGCCTGAACAGGCACAAAGGGAAGCTAAAATGGCAATAGAGGCGATTAAAGATAGTGGATATAATACTACATACCCAATTGCGTATGATGTGGAAGATTTGAATACTCAGGGAACCTTAAGTAAGGATGAACTTACAGAAATTATCAAGGCATTTCGTGGAGTTGTAGAAAATAATGGATATCAATTTATGATTTATTCCTCAAAAAGCTGGTTGGAAACCAAAATTGATATGGACGAATTTGCGGATGTAGACGTGTGGCTGGCCAGATGGTTTAATGATAAAACACCAAATCATGACCATGGATACAATGGACCAGGAACAGTTACAATATGGCAGTATTCAGATGTGGGAAGAGTTTCTGGGATCAGCGGATATGTCGATATGAATGTTGGCTATAAGTCTTATTAATATAATAAGCGGGTGAAAGTAGAATTTATTTTCACCTGCTTATTATCATATGGGATTTTCTTTTGAAAGATTGGTACTAAGGTTGACAAATGTGGAAAAACTGCTATATTTAGAAGAGGATAAAATTTAGTAATGATAGGGAGAAATTATAATGGAGATGAAAAAGAAATTATTGGATAAAATCGAAAAAAAGGAGTTGGTAGTAGGCGTTGTCGGCTTGGGATATGTCGGTCTGCCGCTTGCAGTGGAAAAAGCAAAGGCTGGATATCAAACGATAGGGTTTGATGTACAGGATGAAAAAGTAGGATTAGTGAATGCTGGGCACAACTATATTGGTGATGTTGTAGACAGTGATTTGAAAAAATTAGTAGAAGCAGGAAAACTAAAAGCAACGGCAGATTTTAGCTTTATAAGAGATGTTGATTTTATCGCTATTTGCGTGCCGACTCCCCTTGACAGTCATCAGGAACCAGATATTAGCTATGTACGTTCATCAACAGAAGCAATTTCAAAATATTTGAAAAAAGATACAATGGTCGTTCTTGAATCTACGACGTATCCAGGGACTACAGAAGAATTAATCAAACCGATTTTAGAAGAAGGTTCCGGCCTTACCTGTGGAGAGGATTTTTATCTTGGTTTTTCACCGGAACGTGTAGATCCAGGAAATTTAATCTATAAAACAAAAAACACACCAAAGGTTGTAGGGGCGATTGGAAAAGATGCTACAGAAGTAATTGCGGCAATGTATCGTTCAGTCTTGGAGGGTGATGTGTATGAAGTGTCATCACCGGCAGTAGCGGAGATGGAAAAAATTTTGGAGAATACCTATCGTAATATTAACATCGGACTTATTAATGAACTTACGATGTTATGTAAAGAAATGGGTATTAGTATGTGGGAAGTGATTGATGCAGCTAAAACGAAACCATATGGTTTCCAGGCTTTTTATCCGGGACCAGGACTGGGAGGGCATTGTATTCCTCTAGATCCTTATTATTTAAGCTGGAAAGCTCGGGAATATGGTTTTCATACCTCTATGATTGAGAGCTCTATGATGATTAATGATAAGATGCCAGAATACTGTGTGGAACGTGCGAGCAAAATTTTGAATCGTTACCAGAAGGCGATGAATGGAGCCAATATTTTGGTGCTTGGAGTGGCTTATAAGCAAGATATTGATGACTATCGTGAAAGTCCGGCATTGCGTGTGATTGAGGAATTGAAAAAGGAAAGTGCAGTTGTTTCTTATTATGATCCGTGGGTGTCTGAGTATAGATATCATGGAGAAATTTGCAAGAGTATTCCGGAAATCACACCAGAAATAGTCTCAAGTTATGATTTGGTCATGATTACAGCTGCGCATAGCAATGTAGATTATGAGATGGTTCAGCAGAATGCAAAAGTGATTTTTGATACTAAGAATGTTATGAAAAACATAAAGAGTAGGGAAAATATTGAAGTTCTCTAATAATAGAGTTTTATTATAGAAAGGAAATTAGATTATAATGAAATATGCATTAATTGGTTGCGGAAGAATTTCAACGAATCATGTAAAAGCAGTTTTGAATAATAATTTGGAATTTGTTGCTGTATGTGATGTTGTTCCAGAACATATGGAAGAAGTGCTTGCTAAGCACGATAAACAAAACGATCCTTCTATCAAGCGTTATACTGATTATAAAAAAATGATTGAAGAAAATGAGATTGAATTAGTAGGTATTGCAACAGAGAGTGGGAATCATGCAGAAATTGCATTGTACTGTATTGATCATGGAATTAACGTGATCATCGAAAAACCAATGGCTATGAGCATTGCAGATGCGGAAGAGATTATCCAGCGTTCTGAAAAAAAAGGAGTGAAAGTGTCTGCATGCCACCAAAATCGTTTTAATGTTGCAGTTCAGAAGTTACGAGGAGCTTTAGAATCTGGAAGGTTCGGGAAGCTTTCGCATGGTTCTATTCATGTAAGGTGGAATAGGAATAAAGGGTACTATGAACAGGCACCATGGCGAGGAACATGGGCACAGGATGGAGGAGCATTAATGAATCAGTGTATTCATGGAATTGATTTGCTTCGCTGGATGCTGGGAGATGAAATTGAAGAAGTATATGGAGTGACAAGACAGCAATTCCACAATTATCTCGAAGCCGAGGATGTGGGAATGGCTGTTATCAAGTTTAAAAATGGTGCGATCGCAACAGTGGAAGGGACTACCAATGTCTATCCTCAAAATTTAGAGGAGACGTTGTATCTCTTTGGAGAGAACGGAACTGTAAAATTAGGAGGAAAATCAACCAATAATATCGATGTCTGGGATTTTGCAGACGAGACAGAAGCTGATCAGAAAAATAAAGGATTGGAAGAAGAGACCAGTAATGTATACGGAAATGGGCATACAAGTTTATATGCAGATATGGTTGAAGCAATTGAGCAGAACCGTAAACCTTATGTAGATGCATATGCGGGGAAGAATGCTTTGGAACTTGTGTTGGCAATTTATAAGAGCCAAAAAGAGGGAAGAGCAGTTAAGTTTCCTTTAACGAATTTTGCGAGTGCAGATATGACAGGAGAATTTTAATGTCAGATTATTTTGTGCATGAGAGTAGTTATATAGATGAAGATGTGATAATCGGAAAAGGAACAAAAATCTGGTATTTTTGTCACGTGCAAAAAGGAGCGGTTATTGGTGAAAATTGTTCCTTTGGACAGAATGTAAATATTTCTAATAATGTTCGTATTGGCAATGGAGTAAAGGTTCAAAATAATGTTAGTATTTACGAAGGTGTCGAGTTAGAAGATTATGTGTTTTGCGGCCCATCAATGGTTTTTACCAATGACTTGACTCCGCGGGCAAAATTTCCAAAAGGACGTGCCGGGTACGTAAAAACTATTTTAAAGGAAGGCGCTTCTGTTGGAGCAAATGCAACCATAGTTTGTGGAATTATCATAGGAACGTGGGCGATGATTGCAGCAGGCGCTGTTGTAACAAAAGATGTTCCAGCACATGCATTGATGGCGGGTGTGCCTGCCAGACAGATTGGATGGGTATGTAAGTGTGGGAATGTTTTGGATGCGCAATTTAAATGTGGAAACTGCGGAAGAAATTATCGATTGAGTGTAAATGAAACGTTGGAAGAATTGTAGATAATATCCAATTTGAGGTAGTTATGGGCATAGATAGTGATAGAAATATAATCAGCGCAAAGAAAGTATTTTCTAATTTGAGACGCTTTGGATGGGCCATCTTGTTGTGTTTTTTGGCGGCCCTTTTGTTTGTGATGGCAGAAGTTGTAAAAGAAAGGGAAAAGGGACAAGAAGTTTGCGTTAACACTCTAATCCAGGCACAGCAGAAAGGTGTTGATATATCAGAAGGTGTCAATGTTACAGCAGAAACAGTAAGCCAAGAATTTAAACTCTATATAGCAACGAATTCAGTTCGTTCACTTTTGAATGACCAACTGGAAGGAATGGGATATACGCCGCTAGGAGAAAGTGATAAGATTGACTTTGCCGTAACAGGAAATGTTATAGAACTTACCGTTCAAGGCAAAGAGTTAGAAAGGGAACAGTATCTTAGTCAATTAATTTTTCAGGAAATGGTCAGCTATTATGAAAGTGATGGGATGTTTTCGGGTCTTAGGTTGCTTGATACCTCTATCGTGCAATTGGGAGCAAGATCCTTCTTTGATGTGTTGATTAGCGCTAAGAGTCTCTTTATTATTGTTTTGGGGCTGATTATTGGCGTGTTTGTGTTAGCATTGATCATTTGTTTTGATAGAAAAATCTATGTGGAGGAAGAGTTTCCTAGTACAGATGGCTGTAGGTGTTTAGGCGTGGTTGGAAAACGAAACCGGAAACAAGAAGTAAAAGAATTGAGAGGAGTTTTAAGACATCTTTGTGAAAATAATCGTATTTCGGTTGTGATATTAGATCAGATAAAGAAGGGCAAGATGTTTTTTGGTGAAAAAATTGAGTTTATTCTTTTGGAAGATATGATTGATAAATTAGAAAAGGAAGAGATAAAAGATACTCAATTTATATTGGCAGTTAGATCTGGAAAAGATAGAAAAGAATCTTTAAGAAGAGTGTTAGCTTATTTTTCAAATTTGGATATTACGCTTATGGGTTATATTTTGGTTGAAGAGTAAAAAGTTGAGAGTTTTTAAATAACCTGAGAGAGGTGTTTGGGTGGAGAAATATACCTTTTTAGAATTGAAAAAAATGTCAAAAAAAAATTTTGAAAATTGTTTGAGAGTAGCTTTTATTGGCGAATTTGCAACTCAGCATTTAGCTGTTGCGACAAAAGGATATGCGCAAAAGGAAAATTTTCCATTAGATATTTTAGATTGTGATTATGATCAATTTGATGCACAGATTTTGGACAAACACTCAGAAACTTATGAGTTCCATCCGGATTTTATTCTTCTAGCTGTATGTACAGAAAAGCTTTATTTAAAGTTCTGTGAGACACCGTTAAGTGAGCGTAGAAATTTCGCGGAGCAGCAATATCAGATTTTGGAGAATTACTGGCTTAGACTTTCAGAGTATTCTAAGGCCAGGATTTTACAAATGAATTATGAAGAGATAGATGATGGTATTTGGGGGAATTATGCGGGAAAGACAGAAGTCTCTTTTTTGTATCAATTAAGAAAGTTGAATATGTATTTGATGCAAGGAGCCCAAAAACAGAAAAATCTGTATTTAGTTGATATATGCAGAGTCGCAGCTCAATGTGGTGAGTCCATTTTTAAGGATGATAAATTTTATTATATTGCCAAAATTCCTTTTTCTCAGAAAGCTCTTGTTAGTATTGCGGGTGAAATCGTTTCAGTTATAAAGGCTGTTTCAGGGAAAATTATTAAATGTATTGTGACAGACTTAGATAATACACTTTGGGGCGGTGTTATTGGCGATGATGGTTTGGAAGGTATACAAATAGGTGAGCTTGGAGATGGACATGCCTTTACGGAAATGCAGAGGTGGCTGAAAGAATTAAGGAAACGTGGAATTCTTTTGGCGGTTTGTAGTAAGAATAATGAAGATACCGCAAAGATTCCTTTTGAAAGACACCCAGAGATGGAACTAAAACTTGATGATTTCGTGATGTTTGTTGCAAATTGGGAGGACAAAGCAACCAATATTCGTAAGATCCAGGAGACATTGAATATCGGAATGGATAGTATTGTTTTTTTAGATGATAATCCAAGAGAACGTGATGTTGTTAGAACATTGATTCCAGAAGTTATTGTTCCAGAGTTGCCAAAGGATCCGGCACTATATTTATCATATTTAAGGAAATGTAATTTGTTTGAAACGGCCGTTTATTCCAGCGAAGATAATGAGCGTACGGAGCAGTATCAGGCAGAGGCTGAGAGAAGGAGCATTTTAAATAAAAGCCAATCTTATGAAGATTATTTGAAGGAAATGGATATGGTTGCAGAAGCAAAGCCATTTGATGAATTCCATTATCCAAGAATCGCACAGCTTTCTCAAAGGTCTAATCAATTCAATTTAAGAACGGTTAGATATACAGAGGATGAAATTCGAAAACTGGCAGAGGATAAAGAATATTTGACTTTGTATTTTACTTTGAAAGACAAGCTGGGTTCATCAGGTTTGATTAGTATAGTGGTTTTAAAAAGGTTAGATAAGGATAATGTGTTTATAGAAAACTGGCTTATGAGCTGCCGCGTTTTAAAACGGACCATGGAAGAGTTTATTATTAATAAAATTTTGTATGTGGCAGAGATGAATGGTTTTCAAAAGGTAATCGGTGAATATAAAAAGACCGCTAAAAATGCGATGGTAGAAAAAATTTATGAGAAAATGGGATTTCATCATGAAGATGGCGGGATATATACAATGAAAGTAAGTGATTACAAAAAGAATTTGACGTATATTAAGGAGGAAGAATAGAATGACAAGAGAAGAAATTTTCCAGAAACTTGATGAGGTGTTTCAGGATGTATTTGATGATGATGAAATTCGAGTAAATGAAGAGACTACTGCAAATGATATAGAAGATTGGGATAGCTTGGAGCATATTAATTTAGTGGTAGCTGTTGAAAAATGTTTTGATATTAAATTTACAATGGGAGAAGTAACATCTATGAAAAATGTGGGGGAAATGGTTGATATTATTATGGAGCGTTCTTCCAAATGAATTTGACAACATTTAGTTTCTTGCTATTTTTTACTGTTTTATTATGCCTCTATTATTTGCTTCCATCCAAAGTTCAATGGATATGGCTTTTGATGGGAAGCCTCTTGTTCTTTGCGAGTTCAGGAGGGGCAAGTATGATTTTATATTTGTTGTATGGAATTGTGGTTGCCTATATAGGAGCAAGATTGATTGACAAAAGCCAGAATCAAAGGAAAAGATTTTGGCTTTTGTGTCTGGTGGTTTCTCTTTTACTTGCAGAATTAGTTGCGTTAAAATATCTTTTTAATCTAGGAAATTTATTGCAAAATCTTTTTAATCTGCATAACAATATAGATATGTGGGACTTAGCGGCACCAATAGGAATTTCTTATTATACCCTATCAATTTTGGGATATGTTTTTGATGTTTATTACAAAAGTTATGAATCTCAAAAAAATATTTTAAAATTTAGTTTATTTACCTGCTATTTTCCACAATTAGTCTCTGGACCAGTAATGAAATATGATGCCATGGCCTCTCAAATGTTTTCGCCCCATAAGTTTTGTGGGAAGGAAATAATGTTTGGACTTGAAAGAATGATTATTGGTTATTGGAAAAAGTGTGTAATTGCTGATCAATTGGGACTATTCGTTCAGGCAATATATCATGGGGATACCACATATTATGGCAGTTATTTGGTGATAGCGATAGTGGCATATGCGTTTCAGTTATATGCTGATTTTTCGGGTTGCATGGATATTGTATTAGGAGCTTCACAAACTTTCGGGATTTATCTTCCCGAAAATTTTCAGTCGCCATTTTTTTCGGCAACACTTTCTGAATTCTGGCGCAGATGGCATATTACTTTAGGGTTATGGTTTAAAGACTATCTTTTTTATCCTATTTTAAAATGCAATTTTATGCAGAAAATTGGAAAAATCAGCAAGAAAACATTTGGAAAAAGAAGAGGGAAAAAGATACCTACTTATTTAGGGCTTATTTGTATATGGATGGCAATCGGGTTATGGCATGGAGGAACTGCTATGTATTTTCTTGCCTCTGGTATTATCCCTGGAATTTACCTGATTGGCAGTGAACTTTTTCAGCCGCTTTTTAAGTGGCTTATTTCAGCTTTGCGTATTAATACGAACTGTGCAAGCTATCGCTATTTTTGCCGCATTCGGACAATATTATTGATGTGTGTATGCTGGACTTTCGTATGTGCAGGGAGTGTGAGCGAAGGTGTTTTGGCAATTGAGAGAATGTTCGATGTGTTTAATCCTTGGATTTTGTTTGACGGTTCGTTATTAACTATCGGTTGGACAAGCACCATGCATGTCATCATAGTACTTTTAGGAATTCTTTTTATATTGTATTTGGATAAATTGAACTATAGTAATGAAAATCTTTATATAAAATTGGAAAAACAAAATATTGGATTTCAGTGTGTGTTTTGGTGGGGAATTATATTTGTGATTATGTATTTCGGAGTTTTTGGCCAATCTTCCTTTATTTATTTCCAATTTTGAGGTGAGAAATGAAAAGACTGATATGTTTTTTGCTTTTTTCGATTCCTGTTTTGAGTTGTTTGATTTTTGTAAATTATAAAGCCGATCCAGGAAATCTTTTTGGAACTGCATCTGAAAAAATGGTAGAATTATTTATGGATGGGAAAAGTGCGTATGTAAAATCCGGGAATGTGGAAGAAAGAGAAGTAGATAAAAAAATCATTGAAGCTCTTGAAGAGTCTCCAGAATGTATTGCGGTCGGGCCTAGCCTTGTGCGGTGGGTAAATTCTGATATGGTAGGAAGTGAAGATTTCTATAATTTAGGAATGTCTTCCGGAAATGGTTACGATGTTTTAGCCATATTTGGGCAACTTGAGCGGAATGACAAAATGCCAGATAAAGTGCTGTTTTGTGTAGATACCCTCTTTTTTGATAAAACTATTATGGAAAACAACAAATCATGGCTTTCTTATGAAGCAGATGTACAGTTAGCATTAGATATGATAGGAAGTTCAACAGAATTAAAGGCTTCTAAGCTGGAATTTATATCAACTAAAACCAAAAAACCAAGACAACTTATTTCTCTAACATATTTTCAAAGTAGTATGCAGTATATTAGTGAAAATGGTATTTCTAGTGAGGAGAAGATTGGGGAGCCAAAGTCTGATTACAAAGGTGCGTATTACCTAAAGGATAATGCAAGGGTATCTGCCTATTCGCAAGAGAATATATCTAAAAAAGACGTAGAAGAAGCGATGAAGAAGTATGTTTCTGGAGAATCAAATTCAAATTTGGAGGCCGCAATTACACCTAATGTTCATTTGGATTCTGAGCAAATGGATAATTTTAAGAAATTAGTTACGTATCTTCAGAGTAATAATATTGAAATAAAATTTTTCCTTCATCCTTTTCCGCCTATTGTTTGGGATTATATTGTTGAGAGTGAGAAATTCCCTATGGTGACAGAATTGGATACTTTTATTCATGAATATTCTCGTGAAAATAATATTCCTATTACGGGATCTTATAATCCATATGATATTGGGTGTAAAAATGAAGATTTTCAGGACTATAGACATATGAAAGCAGAGAAACTGTATGAATATTTTGATTTTACATTTTAAAGAAGGACGCTATAATGGAACAAAAGGAACATACAATTGGTTTTGGAACTTGGAAGATTACAGAGGCGGATACGGACATTGCGATTGAGACTGCACTTGAATGTGGATATCGTCATTTTGATACAGCCGCAGCTTATGGGAATGAAAGGGCTATAGGAGAGGCTTTAAGAAAAAGCGGTGTGGACAGGGAGAAGATTTATATTTCAGGAAAACTCTGGACAACAGAACGTGATTATGAAAAAGTTTTGGTAGCATGTCAAAACACTATGAAAAATCTAAAAGTAGATTATCTTGATTCTTATCTGGTACACTGGCCGGCAGCCGCACATATGCATGACGATTGGGATAAAATTAATTCGGAAACATGGAAGGCGTTTGAAAAGCTCTATGATGACGGATATGTTCGTAAAATTGGAGTGTGTAATTGCAAACCGCATCATATAGAATCTTTTGCTAAATATGCGAATGTAAAACCTATGGTTAATCAGATAGAGTTCCATCCTGGCTATAATCAGTTGGAAATTGTTGATTATTGTTATAGTGAAAAGATCGATTTGGAGGGATGGAGCCCTTTGGGAAACGGGAAAATGATGAAAAGAGAACCTTTGCGAAAGATGGCGAGGCACTATGATAAAACAGTAGCTCAGCTTTGTTTGAGATATTGTATTCAGAAAAAAATTATACCTCTTCCTAAATCGGTGAATCCAGAAAGAATAAAGGAAAATATTGATATTTTCGATTTTGAAATTACCAAAGAGGATATCGACGAATTGGATAAGATGCCTTATATGGGCGGATCAGGTCTGGATGCAGATACAGTTACTATTTTTGGATAGGTTATGGAGGAAGCTTTTATGAAACAAGAAGACATAAACAATCTGAAGCAGTTGAGAAAAGAGATATTTTTAGCAGCATATGCGGGAGGAATGGGACATCTTGCATCCGCATACTCGAGTCTTGAGATTTTGTATACCTTATATGCAAAAGATATTTTGAGATACGAAAAGGACAGGTTTGATGAAGATATTCATGATCATCTTGTACTTAGCAAAGGACATGCGAGTTTAGCGTTGTATAGTGTGCTATATCAATCGGGATTTTTTGGAAAAGATGTTTTGTATAGCTTTTCTCAACCGGGATCGATTCTTGGTGGGGAGCCGGAGCGAGGGAAAATACCGGGAATAGAAACATCTACGGGTTCTCTTGGACATGGAATGTCTATCGGTGAAGGAATTGCTCTTGCTGATAAGATTAAAAAGCGAGGGACGAGAACTTATGTTTTAATTGGAGATGGAGAGTGCCAGGAGGGAAGTATATGGGAAAGCGCATTGTCTTGCGCAGGATTAGGGTTAGATAATATTATTGTTGTTTTAGACTGCAATCATATACAAAAAATGGGAAAAGTCTCAGAGGTTATTGGGAATGAAAACTGGAAAGAGAAGTGGGAAGCTTTTGGATGGCAGGTAGATGAAGTGGATGGACATGATGTAGATGAGCTTGAAAACTGTTTGAAGAAGGAGTCTCAAAGGGGACCGAGAATTATACTGGCAGAAACAGTAAAAGGTAAAGGGATTAGTCTGATGGAAAACAATCCGGCTTGGCATTGGCGTATGCCGGGAAAAAGAGAACGCAAAGTTTTCATGGAAGAATTGGGAATTGCGGAGGAGGAACTCAAATATGCAAAAGGCTTATATAATGGCACTATATGAACTTGTGAAAAAGGATAAGAACATTATTTCTTTGCTATCAGATAGCGGAACAGAATATGATGAACTTTTAAAAAGAGAGTTCCCGGAGCAGTGTGTGAATCTAGGTATTGCAGAAGAGAATCTTGTGGGAGTGGCTTCTGGAATGGCAATTGGAGGGTTAATTCCTTTTGTATATACATCTGGAGCATTTCTGGCCTATCGAGCATTTGAATTTATACGAGACGATGTTTGCTTTCAGAATTTGAATGTAAAAATAGTAGGTATGGGTAGCGGGCTTGCTTGGAGTACATTAGGCCCTTCGCACCATACAACAGAAGATATTAGTGCCTTGCGTGCGTTGCCTAATTTGACTATTTTTTCTCCGGCATCTCCTAAGGAGGTCGAAAAAGCTGTGGCAGCAGCTTACGCACTTGAGGGCCCTGTTTATATCCGATTAGGTATGAGTAAAGAAAAGGAGATTTATACAGATGATATCAGTTTTATTCCAGGAGATAGTATTGACCTTTTTAGCGGAACGGATTATGCGGTTTGTGCGACAGGGAGTATTATAGAAGAAGCGGTAGAAGCGGTTGGCAGATTGCAGGATGAAGGGAAGTCTGTAAAGCTTATTAATATCCATACATTAAAACCTTTAAATAAAGAAAATCTTGTTTTGAAATTAAAAAATGTAAAGAAAATAGCTACAATAGAAGAGCACAATATTATAGGTGGTCTTGGAGGAATTTTGGCAGAGATTATTTCTGAGGAAAATCTGCAGATACCTTTGATTCGTTTAGGACTGAACGACTGTTTTGCTTCGGGATTTGGGACTCAAAGGAATGTGCGCGCAGAGAACAATTTAGATAGTGGAAGTATCTATCGAATATTGAAGAAGGAGTTCCAATAGGATGAATCATTATCGATATGACGAGATTATAGTTGGAATGGAAGAAAAGTTTTGTGTTCAAATAACAAAAGAAATGTTGGACCTGTTCGGAGAAATAACTGGTGACAACAATCCATTGCACTGTGACGAAGAGTATGCAAAAGCAAAAGGGAAAAAAGGGCGAGTTGTGTATGGTATGCTTACAGCCTCTTTTTTGTCTACTTTAGCAGGAATGTATCTGCCAGGAGAAAAAAGTTTGGTACAAGGTGTAGACGTAAAGTTTCTAAAACCTGTGTATATAGGAGATGTATTAGAAATAAAAGGTATTGTGCAAGAAAAGCATGACATTTTTCAGAGAATAGATTTAAAAGTGATAATAACTAGAGAGGATACGGAGAAAGTTTTAAAGGGAAAAATGAAGATAGGACTTGAGTAGAAGCAGATAAGATAACAGGGGATTTAGAAATTAACTAATAGTTGCTTAAAGAATGTAATGATTATATTATTGTGTAAAAACTAAGTAAATGGTATAATCCTTTCAGTAATTCTATAAAACAATAATGGGAAGTATATATTTTATGAAAAGAATCGCAATTATTACTATGGGAGTAAAATTAAATAACGAGAACGGCTACACTCGTTTCCGTTTTCTTTCTGAATTTCTGGCTTCAAAGGGGTATCAGGTGGATTTGATCACAACTTCATTTCAGCATTGGGCGAAAGCCCAGCGTGATCTTCAGCAAGTGAAACAGGATGAGTATTCGTTTTCCCTTCGATTCATAGAAGAACCGGGATATAAGAAAAATATCGATCTGCGCCGGATTTGGAGTCATCATATTGCGGCTAAGAATTTGACTAAAATGCTTGAACAGGATGGAGATTACGATTTGATCTACTGCGAGATCCCTCCTAATGATGTTGCTCTTGCGGCGGCGGAGTTTGCGAAAGCGAAGGGAATCCCCTTCGTAGCGGATGTAAACGATCTTTGGCCAGAGGCTATGCGGATGGTATTGGATGTTCCCGTGATCAGTAATATTTTGTTCCATCCTTTTTTGAGAGATGCCAAAAGAGTTTATGATCTTTGCTCCGGCGTAGTAGGAACCTCGGATGAATATGCGGACAGGCCGTTTAAGCATAGGATCCAGGATATTCCAAAGATCACGGTGTATGTGGGCAATGAGCTGTCTGTTTTTGATAAAGGAGCGGCGGACCATATAAAAGAAATCGACAAGCCTGAGGGAGAATTCTGGGTTACCTATGCGGGAACTATTGGTACCAGCTATGATATTCGGACTATGATTTTGGCGGCAGATGTATTGAAAGCAAGAGGGTATTCGGATATCCACATCAAGATTCTGGGCGGCGGTCCCCTGAAAGAAGAATTGGAAGAACTGGCAGGGACTCTGAATGGCAACGTAGAATTTGTGGGATATGCTCCTTATGAGAAAATGGCGGCTTATCTGAAGAAATCAGATATTCTGGTCAATTCATTTGTAAAGAAGGCGCCCCAGAGTATTGTGACCAAGATCGGAGACTATCTGGCGGCGGGAAAGCCAATGATCAATACCTGCAGCAGCCCGGAGTTCCGGAAAAAAGTGGAAGCTGACGGGTTTGGTATGAATATTGAGGCGGAGGACAAACTAATACTGGCAGATGCGATCCAGATGCTTTATCAGGATGAGCAGAAGAGACGGACAATGGGAGAGAAAGCAAGAAAGATTGCCAAGGAGCAGTTTGATCGGCCCAATTCCTATGAAAAGATCGTGGAATTGATGGAAAAGCTGATGGGGGAGTCAAAAAGAGTATGATGCATTATAGCCAGGAAGAACTTGAGAGAATCCAGGCGAAAAGCCTGGAGATGGCTTTATATTTTAAGAAAATCTGTGAAGAAAATAATCTGATGTTTTATTTCTGCGGAGGCTGCTGTATTGGAGCGGTGCGCCATGGAGGATTTATTCCTTGGGATGATGATGTGGACGTGTTTATGCCAAGGAAAGACTATGAGATCCTAAAACGCATCTGGAAAAAACGGGCAGATACCGACCGCTATGCTATTGAGAACTCGGATGCCTACCATATTGACCACAATCTGTTTTTGAATATCCGAGATAATACGACTACATTTATCCGACCGTATCAGACGGATCTGGATATCAGTCATGGGCTGATTTTGGACGTGCTTCCGCTGGATGGCTGTCCTTCCGGGAAGATTCGCAGAAAACTGCAGTTGATATGGGCGGTCATATATTCGGTCTATCGGTCGCAATTGGTTCCGGAAAATCATGGGAAATTAATGAAACTGGCAGGAAAGCTGGCGTTAGGGATTGTTCCTTCGCAGAAAACGCGATACCGGATCTGGCGGTTTGCGGAGCGGCAGATGACGAAATACAAGATGGAAGATTGTGAATATGTGACGGAACTGTGCGCAGGCCCCCATTATATGAAAAACCGTTATCCAAGAGAAGCTTTTGAAAAGGCTGTTTACCGGCAGTTTGAGGGATACTCTATGCCAATCCCCCAGGGATACGATGCATATCTGAAGACCGCATTTGGGGATTATATGAAACTGCCTCCTAAGGAAAAGCAAGTTGCCCATCATGACGTGGTGCTCTGTGATTTGGACAATAGTTACAAAAAGTATAAAGGCACCTATTATTGTGCCCAATAATACTTGATGAAATGCGTGATTTGGTGTATTATATATCGGAATATGGTAAATTAATGTACCTGAGATAAATTAAGAGGTGTATTATGGCGAAAAGAAGACACAGGAGAGGCAGAAGAAAGAAAAACTGGTTTCTCAGACTGAGCGGACCTAAGAAAGCGGCTGTCTGTCTGGGAGCGATGGTGTTAGCTCTTCTGGCATCGGGCGTTGTTTACGCGGCGTCTAAGCTGAACCAGATTGATACCCAGGAAATCCCGCAGGAAAATATCGTGATCAATCAAGAGGCGGAAGCCGCAGGAGAGGGCTACACGAATGTGGCGTTATTTGGCGGGGATTCCAGAACTGGAGAATTGGAAAAAGGAGTTCGGACGGACACGATCATCGTGGCAAGCTTGAATAATAAGACGAAAGAGATCAGAATGGTCTCGGTCTACCGGGATACACTTCTTGATATCGGGGACGGGACTTTGCAGAAATGCAACGCGGCGTATAGTTTTGGAGGGCCGGAGCAGGCCATCAATATGCTGAACCGGAATCTGGATCTGGATATCCAGAAATATGTTACGGTCGATTTTGGAATTGTCGCTGATGTGATCGATCTTCTGGGCGGCGTTGAGATTGATGTGAAAGAAGAAGAAGTTCAATATATTAATGAATTTATTGACGAAACAGGGCAGGTGGCCGGAAAGGAAGTAAACTACGTCCAGAGCGGCGGAACCCAAGTTCTGGACGGAGTCCAGGCGACTACTTATGCCAGGATCCGTTCTACAGCCGGAGGGGATTTTACTCGTACAGAACGGCAGAGAACGGTGATCGAGAAAATGGTAGAGAAAATCAAGCAGAGTGATCTGGGGACGATCAACAGTATTATTGATGAAGTCCTTCCGACAATTTCAACGAATTTTACTTCTGCGGAAATTCTTTCTTACGCCAAGGATTTTGCCAAATATACGTTAGGTGAAAACGCTGGATTTCCTTTTGACAAGACCACAGATACAGTATCTGGGCTGGGGAGTATCGTCATCCCTGTATCTTTGACTTCGAATGTCCAGCAGCTTCACGAGTTTTTATATGGAACGACAGATTATACAGTTTCCTCGGAAGTATCCAGCATCAGCGGCGCGATCGTGTCCAGAGTAGGAGAGAGGGAAGCTACGGACGATGAAACCCTGCGGAGTCAGACCTATACCGTAGCACCGGAAGATGAGGCTCAGGAATCGGGCAGCTATACCGGCGGAGGAAACAGCGGAACAGGTAATAACAGCGGCAATAGTGACGCAAACACCGGCGGCGGAAGTGGCGGTGGTAACGGCGGAGCGAATACCGGCGGCGGAGACAATAGCGGAACCGGCGGCGGAGACAATAGCGGAACCGGCGGCGGAGACAGCAGCGGAACCGGCGGCGGAGACAATAGCGGTGCCGGCGGAGGCGAAAGCGGCGGCGACAATGGCGGAACTGGCGGCGGAGATGGAGAAACCACGGAGCCTCCCGTAGATGAAACGGTACAATAGATGAAGGTAAAGAGAACAAGGCCAGGCATTGCCTGGTCTTGTTTTTGTTCAAAGAGAGGTTTACAAATTATTACAAATTTGTTACAATAACTTCGTTAGTGCAAAAAAAATCTCATTTTGTGCAAATAAGACTTAAAATGATTATAAACTGGAGGTATGACATATGTGTGGAATCGTGGGATATATTGGGACTAATCAGGCGGCGCCGATTCTTTTAGACGGTTTGTCAAAATTGGAGTATCGAGGATATGACTCGGCGGGAATTGCGGTGTACAACGGCGAAAAGATCGATGTAGTCAAATCAAAAGGAAGATTGAAGGTTTTAAATGAGCTGACCCATGACGGGGAAACTATGCCGGGCACACTGGGAATCGGACATACCCGCTGGGCTACGCATGGCGCGCCTTCAGATACCAATGCCCATCCTCATTTAAATGGAGATGAAAGCATTGTGGTAGTCCACAATGGCATTATTGAGAATTATATAAAATTGAAAAAGAAACTTGAGAAAAAAGGATACCAGTTTGTCTCGGATACAGATACAGAAGTGATCGCTCACTTGCTGGATTATTATTATCATGGCAATCCTCTGCAGGCAGTCACAAAAATCATGCATAGAATGGAAGGCTCTTATGCGCTGGGGATTATTTTTAAGGACCATCCGGATGAGCTTTACGCAGTCCGCAAAGACAGCCCCCTGATCGTGGGAAAGACGAAGGACGGAAATATTATTGCTTCTGATGTGCCGGCGGTATTGAAATATACCAGAGATGTCTTTTTTATTGAAAACGAAGAAATCGTGCGGATGACCAGAGATACCATGGAATTCTTTAATGTGGATGAGGAGCCCATCGAGAAGGAGTCCGTACGGATTGAGTGGGACGTAAACGCCGCGGAAAAAGGCGGCTATGAGCATTTTATGCTGAAAGAAATGTATGAGCAGCCCAAAGCGATCACAGATACATTTTCCCCCAGGATCAAAGACGGGAAGATTATGATCGATGAGCTGAATATGACGGATGAAGAGATTCAAAAAATCCAGAAGATTACCATTGTGGCCTGTGGATCCGCGTATCATACGGGGGTTACCAGTAAATATGTGTTTGAAGGACTGGCAAGAATTCCTGTGGAAGTAGACCTGGCTTCTGAGTTTCGCTATAGAGATCCAATCTTGGACGAAGGAAGCTTGGTCATTGTGATCAGCCAGTCAGGGGAGACGGCAGATACGTTGGCGGCCCTCCGTGAATCTAAGGCCAAAGGCGCCAGAGTGCTCGGCATCGTGAACGTAGTGGGGAGTTCCATTGCCCGTGAAGCGGATAATGTAATGTATACTTGGGCGGGACCTGAGATTGCGGTGGCCACTACCAAAGCTTACTCTGCTCAGCTGATTGCGCTCTATCTGCTGGCAATGAAATTCGCGTACGTGAGAGGAAAATTAAACGATGCCGGCTTGGCGGATATGCTGGAGGATATGAAGAGTCTGCCGGCGCAGGTAGAAATGCTGTTAAATAATAAAGAGCGGATCCAGAAATTCGCCAACCGGTACCTGGCGGCGAAAGATATTTTCTTTATCGGCCGAGGTATTGATTATGCGATTTCCATGGAGGGGTCTTTGAAACTGAAAGAGATTTCTTATATCCATTCGGAAGCATACGCGGCGGGAGAGCTGAAGCACGGAACAATTTCCCTGGTTGAGGAAGGAACTCTGGTGGCTTCAGTACTGACCCAGAAGGATCTTTACAAAAAGATGATCAGCAATATGGTGGAAGTGAGCACGAGAGGAGCTTTTGTTCTGGCTGTTACTATGGAAGGCAATGTAGAGGTGGAAAAAGCGGCTGATTACGTGATCTACATTCCAGAGACAAACAAATACTTTACCAATTCGCTGGCGATCATCCCGCTTCAATTATTCGGCTATTATGTGGCTGTGGGAAGAGGCTGTGATGTGGATAAGCCGAGAAATCTGGCGAAATCTGTCACGGTGGAATAAAAAGGAGATAGATGAGGCATGGGAGACCATGCCTTATGCTTTGGCCTGGGTTGTAGGAAAACGGGAAATTTGGTATAATAGCAAAAGATATGTAAACCTTTTGTAAAATAGGAGAGAAAATCATGATATTTGGCGGTATTTTGGCAGGAGGGACAGGCACCCGGATGAATATGGCGGACATGCCCAAACAGTTCCTGGACTTGGGAAGCAAACCAATGGTGATCCATACATTGGAAAAATTTTTGCTTTGTCCCAGGATGGATCAGGTCTACATTGGGGTCCATCCCAATTGGGTGCTTCATATGGAAGATCTGGTAGAGAAATATATTGGTATACGGAAAGAGAATGTGCATATTGTAGAAGGCGGACATGACAGAAATGAAACGATCATGAATATTGTCGCCGCTATTGAAAAAGACTATGGAGAAAGTGAAGAGCATTATATCATCACGCATGATTCGGTCAGGCCTTTTGTAACCTCCAGAATCCTGGAAGACAATATAGAAGCCGTTCAAAAATTTCAGGTGTGCGATACGGTGATCCCGGCTACGGATACTATTGTGGTTTCAGAGGATGGAGAGAGTATTGCTGAAATTCCAGTAAGAGACCGGATGTATCAGGGCCAGACGCCTCAGAGTTTTCAGATCCGTCTTTTGAAGGAGTTGTATGAATCCCTGGGAGAGAATGAAAAGGCAATCTTGACAGATGCATGTAAGATGGCCGTTGTGCGGAATCACAGGGTGAGCTTGGTAAAGGGGGAACCGTCAAATCTGAAGATAACCACAGTAAGCGACTACAAGATCGCTCAAGCTATGGTCGGAGGAAAGATCATTGATTAACTATGTTTACCAATTGGCTGCGCCAAGAACCTTTTCTGTAAAATATGAGGAATTCCCGTTTAAGGAAGAAGTGATTATAAAGCCAAGATACATGTCGATCTGTCATGCGGACCAAAGATATTACACCGGCCAGCGCCAAAGAGAAGTTATGGAACGGAAACTTCCCATGGCATTGATCCATGAATGCTGCGGAGAGGTTTTGTCAGATGCGACCGGGGTATATAGACCGGGACAGAAAGTGGTAATGATTCCAAATGTTCCTGGTGAGGAAAACAGCGAAATCATGGAAAACTATGCCAGAGGGGCGCAGTTTTTGTCCAGCGGAAGAGATGGTTTTATGCGGGAGTATATTGGCCTGCCGGCGGACAGAGTGGTTTCCTGTGAAGGGATTGCGGAACGAGTAGCCGCGGTGATGGAATTTGTCAGTGTGGCGGCCCACAGCATCCGTCGATTTAAGGGGATGGCTCACAGCCAGAGAAACCGGATTGGAATCTGGGGAGACGGGAGTCTTGCGTTTGTTGTGGCGAATCTTCTAAAACGAGAATTCCCTCAGAGCAAACTGGTAGTGATTGGGAAAAATCCTTCAAAACTTTCCTATTTTTCTTTCGCGGATGAAGCCTACCTTAGAGAAAATCTTCCGAAGACACTATCGGTGGATCATGCTTTTGAGTGCTGCGGCGGTGACGGAAGTTATTATGCGATCGATGATATCATCCGTTTGATCAATCCCCAAGGGACAGTTATGCTGATGGGAGTTAGTGAGAATAAGATTGCCATAAATACAAGAGATGTGTTGGAAAAAGGATTGATCGTGGTGGGAAGCAGCCGGTCGGGAAGGAAAGATTTTGAAACGGCGGTGGGCTATATGCGGGAAGCAAGGTTTCAGAGACGGCTGGAGTTGATCATCTATCAAGATAGAAAGGTGGCTTCCATCGAAGATATCCATAGAGTATTCCAAACGGATTTAAGTACACCGTTCAAGACCGTCTTTGAATGGGGATTATAAGGAGTAAATCATGCCTTTGATAAGTGTGATCGTCCCGGTTTATAATGTAGAGAAATATTTGGAGAAATGCCTGGATTCTATTTTGAGCCAGACATTCCGGGATTTTGAGGTTATTCTGATCGATGATGGATCGGGAGACGGAAGCGGAGAAATCTGCAGGCGATATGCACAAGAGGATAAACGAGTGCGCTATGTACGGCAGGAAAATGGTGGGGCTGGACAGGCTAGAAACTATGGAGTTAATCTTGCTCAAGGGAAATACATAGCATTTGTCGACAGCGATGACTATATTGACGCCCGCATGCTGGAAGTGCTTTATGAAAATATAACGCGAAGCGGAGCTGACGTGGCGTCCTGCGGGGTATATAATGTTTTCCAGCAGAAACAAACCCCTCAGTATGATAGAATAGAGACTTTTCTCGCGCCGGCGGAAGAGGCATTTGGTCTGCTCCTTCTGGGAGAAAAGATTCCTGGAAGTCCATGTAACAAATTGTATTGTTCTTGGATTTTTCAAAAAGTTCGATTTCCAGTAGGGATTTTCTATGAAGATGTAGTCTTTCATACAGAGCTTATGCAGGAAATAAAAAATGTCTGCGTAGACACAACGCCGTTATATTATTATGTGCATCGCCAGAACAGCATTACGACTCAAAAATTTGATTCCAGAGCAATGATGTTTATTCATACGTATGAAGAAACATTGAAAGTGGTTCGGGATAAATATCCTTCGATTCTCCCGCAAGCGGAGTTTAAGCTGACATGGGCGTATTTTTCGATTTTGGACCGAATGCTGCAGGAAGAAGATTATAGAAAGATCCGAGAGTTTCCAAAGGTAAGAACCTTTTTAAAACGAAACACATTTCGGATCCTCCGGAGTCCTTATTTTCATAAGGCAAGAAAAATCGGAGCGGCGGCATTATTATTGAATGTAAGGCTGTACCGCTGGATGATCCGGATGAATGAGCGGAAGAATAAGAGTATATTTTCGTAGGTGAAAGAATGAAACGAATTTGTCTGGTAGATTTTGATATGGCAGTTACCGGCGGCGTAGAGTGTGTGACCGCATCCCTGGCGAATGCTTTTTGTGAAGATCATGCCGTATATATTTTTGAAATCAATCACACCGGACCCTGTGCGTACACATTGGATAAGAGGGTTCGTTTTACGGAAGGGGTACAAGGGGAAAACAGGCTTAGGGGAATGATAAAGAGCTGTGTGCCTGCCTTTATCCGCTTTGTGAAGAAAGAAAAAATAGATGTGATCCTTCTGATGGGAAATTACCCTGCGCTGGTGGTTTCTTTTGCCCGTTTTTTTACGAAAGCAAAGTATGTTTACTGTGACCATGGAGGATTGATGAATCAATGGCGCCAGAAGGATATAACGGCGATACGGTTCTGGGATGCGTTTTGCGCTCATAAAGTCGTGGTTTTGACTGATAAGACTCAGAAGGATTATGTGGAGAAATTTCATCTGAAGCCTGAGAAAGTACAGAGGATCTATAACTGGGTGGAAGACGAAATCATCAGTCAAAGGCAAGAATATCGTCCGCAGAGCCGCAAAATCTTGTCGGTAGGACGATTTGGAAAAGAAAAGGGATATGACTTGCTGGTGAAGGTGGCGGAAGAAATACTCCCTAAATATCCTCAGTGGAGCTGGGATATCTATGGAACGGGAGAGACGTTTGATGAGATTTCGGAAAAAATTCAAGAGGCAGGTTTGGAAAATCAGGTTTGTCTGAAAGGGAATGTAAAAAATGCCTATCAACTGTATCCGGAATATGCGTTTCTTGTCCTGACTTCTTACCGTGAAGGCTTGCCCATCGTGCTGCTGGAGGCTCTTGCTCTGGGGATACCAATGGTTAGTTTTGATATCGAGACGGGGCCAAATGAGATCATCGAAGATGGGAAAAACGGATTCTTGATTCCACCCTATGATCTGCAGGTTATGGGGAAACGGATTGAGGAATTGATCCAGAATGAAGAACTGCGGAGAACATTTGCCCAGTATGGGGGGCGGAGAGAAAAATTCAGTAAGAAAGAGATTCTGAAAGAATGGATAAAGGTGATAGAAGAATAGTATGAGAAGCAGACAGGCAGCAAAAAATATGATCGCCAGTATTTTTCTGCAGGGCGTCGTTTTTTTGTCGGGAATTATTCTTCCCAGGTTTTTCCTGCAGGAATATGGTTCAAATATAAACGGCATGGTGACATCCATCAATCAGTTTCTGGTCTATCTTGGCCTTGCGGAGGCCGGGATTGGAACCGCGTCCCTGGTGGCGCTGTATACTCCTCTGGCGAATCATGACCAGGAAGAAATCAATGGCGTTTTGTCGGCGTCCCGCAGATTTTATAATCGTTCTGGTTATCTGTTTGGCGCGCTGACAGCAGGACTGGCCCTGATCTATCCATATCTGATCACCCAGCAGTTAAGCGCCTCCCTGGTAAGGACAATGATCCTGATTCTGGCCAGCAGTACGCTGGTGGACTATTTCTGCCTTGGCAAATACAAAGTTTTGCTGACGGCAGACCAGAGAGGATATGTTGTCTCTTATATCCAGGCGTTTGGAACGATTTTGAATATGCTGGTGACGATCCTTTTGATCGCTCAGCACGCAAATGTATTGATCGTAAAAGCGGCGGCGACTCTGGTATATATTCTGCGGTTTTTCTTTGTGAGAGCTTATGTAAGAAAGCATTATAAAGAAGTTGACTATCATGTGCCGGCTAAGATGGACAGACTGAAGCAGAAAAATGCCGCGCTGCTCCACCAGGTAGTAGGAGTGATCGTAAATAACACGGACGTAGCGCTTCTGACGATCTGTCTGGGAAGCAGATCCCTTTTAGAGGTCAGTGTATATGGAACTTACAATATGGTGGTTTACGCGGTCAATCTCTTCCTGAACTCTTTCTCCAACGGATTGACAGCAGGTTTTGGCGAAGTAATCTCCAAAAAAGAGAAAGAAGTGCTAAAGCAGAGCTTTTCCAGTTATGAATATGTGTATATGATGGTGGTCTTCGGTATTTTTATCTGTGTGTGGATACTTATCCTTCCGTTTATTGCGGTATACACGTTAAACGTTACAGATACAGACTATATCAGACCTGTTTCAGCAGTGCTGTTTACATTGATCGTACTGCTTCAGAATATCAGGATTCCTGGATTGACGATCATCTGCGCCGCAGGACATTTCCGTGAAACCAGACATCAGGCGGTGCTGGAGGCGGTGATCAATATTGTTGTTTCGCTGGCGTTGATTTGGAAATACGGGATGAATGGCGTGCTTTTTGGGACGGTGTGTTCTTATGGTTATCGGTCGGTGGAAATTATGATCTATAACAGCCGATATTTGGTGGGAGGTACCGGAAAGACTACCCTTTACAGAATACTTAGAAATGGGTGTGTATCTGCGGTTTTGATCGGAAGCGGAATACATTTTGTTCCGCGGCAGATGACTTCCTTCTGGATATGGGGCTTATATGGCGCTGCTGTATTTGCGGCAGCGGCAGTCAGTCTGGGTGTGATCAACTATTTGTGCGAACCAAAAGAATTTCAAAAATTATTTCAGCGTTTTCAAAATATAATTCAGAAAGGAAAGTAAAAAATGTTTGATTATTTGATCGTAGGATCGGGATTGTTTGGCGCTGTGTTTGCTTATGAGGCAAAGAAGGCAGGGAAAAAATGTCTGGTGGTAGAGAAGCGGGGCCATATCGGAGGAAATATCTATACAAGAGAGGTCGAAGGAATCCAGGTGCATCAATACGGCGCCCATATTTTCCATACCAGCAATAAGCGGGTATGGGAGTATATGCAGAATTTTGCAGAATTTAACCGTTATACCAACAGCCCGGTGGCATATTATAAAGGGGAGATCTATAATATGCCGTTTAATATGAATACATTTAATAAAATGTGGGGGGTTGTCACGCCAAAAGAAGCGAAAGCGAAGATAGAAGAACAGATTCGGATGTATGGAGTGGAGACGCCAAAGAACTTGGAAGAGCAGGCGATCAATCTGGTAGGAAAAGATATTTATGAAAAATTAGTAAAAGGTTATACGGAGAAACAGTGGGGACGCAGAGCGACGGAACTTCCGCCGGAGATTATAAAAAGACTGCCGGTCCGTTTGATCTATGACAACAATTATTTTAACGATCTGTACCAGGGAATTCCGATCGGAGGATATACGAAGATCATTGAAAAAATGCTGGACGGCATTGAGGTAAGGCTGAATACGGATTATCTTGAAAACAAAGCGGAATTGGACAGCCTGTGTGAGAAAGTGGTATATACCGGTCCGGTGGACGCCTATTTTGATTATAAATTTGGCGAGCTGGAATACCGGTCGGTAAGGTTTGAGACGGAAATTCTGGATGAAGACAATTATCAGGGCAATGCGGTCGTGAATTATACAGAATATGAAGTCCCTTACACACGTATCATAGAACATAAGCATTTTGAGTTTGGAACCCAGGAAAAGACGGTAATCTCCAGAGAGTATTCCGCGGCCTGGAAAAAGGGCGATGAGCCTTATTATCCGGTAAATGACGCGAAAAACAACCTGCTTTATCAGAAATACGAGAAAGAGACTGCCAAAGAAAAGAATGTGATCTTCGGCGGAAGATTAGGGAAATATAAGTACTATGACATGCATCATGTAGTGGCGGAAGCATTGGAGTGCGTCGAAAAAGAGCTGAAATAAGTTGCTTTTTTCGACAGAGTATAGTAAGATGTTGTAGATATTTTTTAGACCATAGAAAAAGTGAGGCTGATCATGGCGAAAAAAAAGAAGCAGCTAAAATCCGTGCAGGCGGCAAAAATGAGGAAAAAGCGAAGAAACAGAAGGCGGAAAAGAGCTATTCTTCTTGCTTTTGAAGTCATTATTTTGGTAATGCTGCTGGGAACAGCATATGTGATGGCTAAATACGATAAATTCCAAACGGTGGCGATAGATACAGAAGATATCGAGATCAACGAAGGGGCAGAGAAAGAGGGATATACAACGATCGCCCTGTTTGGAGGAGACTCCAGAGACGGACAGCTGGAAGAAGGAACCCATGCGGATACTATGATCATTGTATCGATTGATAACCAGACAAAAGAGATACGGATGGCATCCATTTACCGGGATACGCTTTTGCAGCAGATGGATCAAAAATATAATAAAGCGAATTATGCGTACTTTCACGGCGGTCCTAAGGAAGCGATCAATATGCTGAATAAAAATCTGGATCTGGATATTGAAGATTATGTGACCGTTGATTTTAAAGCTCTTGTCGATACCATCGATCTGCTGGGCGGAATAGATATTGAGATCAAAGAAGAAGAAGTAGATGAGATCAATGAATATATGTGGGAAACCGCTGAGGTGGCAGGTACAGAACAGGATCTTATCAGTCATGCGGGAGAACAGCATCTGGACGGTACACAAGCTGTAACTTACGCTAGAATACGTTCCACGGCGGGAGGCGATTACACCAGGACGGAAAGACAGCGTCTGGTGGTCGAGAAGCTGTTTGAAAAGGTCATCCATACAAATCTGGGAACGATCAACGAGATCATTGACACGGTATTCCCGCAGGTGTCTACCAGCTTTGGATTGAATGAGATCATAGGGCTGGCCGCCGGCATGACGGAGTATGAGCTTGGAGACAGTACAGGATTTCCTTTTGATAAAACAGACGGAATTACATACGAAAAGGCAGGCAGTGTAGTGGTTCCGGTCGGGCTGAAGGAAAATGTAGAGCAGCTGCATGAATTTTTGTATCCGAAAGAGACGAAAACGGGAGTCTCTGATACAATCGAGCAGATTTCGAATGATATTTCTTATTTGACAGGTGTGGTCCGTACAGCTGATTATGATCAGACGGAAGAGGAAGGGACAGAAGAGACAGAGGATGGGGAGACGGATACCTCCGATACGCCGGTTATTACAGAGAAGTCTGAAGAAGGATCGGAGTAAGACGAGTAAAATTTTGTAAAATTCCGTCATATATGGTAAAATAACGTATTATGTAAAAGATTCACGGAAGAAAGAGGAAAAAACCATGAAGATAATCAAAAAAATCGGTATTATGTTTATGAGCCTATGTCTGTGTATCCCATGCTTTTCTATGGTGGCTCACGCGGAAGACGGACGGATCTCTTTTACAGATCCGCAGACAACGGTAGGCGCTATGGTAGAGGTGACCTGCGCGGTAAGGTCTACTTCCGGAAATGTAGGAGATGTAGAAATCAGTCTGACCTATGACAGTTCATATCTAAGGTTTGATTCGGGAGACGGCGTGACCGCGGACGGCGATGGAGCCTTAACATACAGCGGATCTGGAAGTTCATCGGAGCTTACATTTACTATGACCTTCCAGGCCCTGCAGGAAGGAACGACAGAGATCGGGATTTCCAGCGCGACGGTTTCTTCTGATGACGGCTCCACATTGACCATGACTGAGGGGCAGTCTGCGGTGGAGATCGGGGAAGGAGATCCGTCCCTGATCACAGAAGGTTCATCCACATCGTCTTCCAGCGCGGAGGATGTCCAGGTGGAAGTAAACGGGACAACCTATACGCTGACAGATGAGTTTGCAGATGCGGACATTCCAAGCGGCTATGCCAGGACTCAGGTGGAACTGGACGGGCAGCAGCGTCAGATGGTGACAAATGAGACCAGCGGGGCGACTCTTGGGTATCTGCTGGATTCCGAGGGAACAGGAGACTTCTTCCTGTACTCGCAGGACAACGCGACTTTTTCTCCTTATGAAGAGATTACGATATCTGATACGACTTCGATCATCGTGTTGAGCGATACTTCTCAGGTGAATCTTCCTTCTACCTATCAGGAGGCAAATCTGACTCTGAATGGGAAGGATTTCCCGGTGTGGCAGGATACCACACGGGATGGTTTTTATGTATTGTACGCTATGAACAGCAATGGCGAGACCGGATATTACCAGTATGATCAGCCGGAGAATACTTATCAGCGGTTCCAGGTGTCAGACGGGGCGGACAGCTCCCAGGATCAGGGCGACTCTTCTTCACTGCTGGGCAGACTGAGAAATTTTGTAAATGATCATTTTAGTCTGCTGTTTATTCTTGGCGGCCTGGCGGCGCTGATCATTTTGATCATTTTGATCGTGATCGCTGTAAAACTGCATAATCGGAACGCGGAAATCGATGAGCTGTATGATGAGTACGGCATTGATCTGGAAGAGGAAGAGCCGGCCAAACCAGCGGTGAAAGAAAAAAAATCCAGATTCGGACGGCGGGCCAAGGAAGATGAAGACGACTTTGATGACTTTGGCGAGGAGGATTTTGAAGAAGCGGATTTTGAAGAAGATGATTTTGCAGAGTCGGATTACGCGGAAACCGATTTCGATGAAGATGATTATGATGAATTTGATGAAGATGACTTTGGCGAGCCAGATCTGGATGACGATCTGTCGGATCTGGACTATGATGAAGGAGCCGGAGCATACGAAGACGAGATGGGTTATACGGGCAAAGGACTTGCGGATGAACTTCCAATTGATGATCTGGATGAACTGCTTGGAGAGAGGCCAAGAAAGAAACGGGGTCATATGGAAGACGATGATACCTTTAAAGTAGATTTCGTGGATCTTGATTAGGCGGCTTATAGGTATGAGAATCAGAGAAATATGAGGAAAGCGTGTGCGGGAGGCCGGAAAATACTGGCGTCCCGCATATATTTTTTGCAGAGCTTCCTTTATGGAAAGGGAGTTCTAAAAAATAGCCTGGAAGCGGAGGGAAAAATGAAAGAGCAAAAGAGAGCGAAAAGGATTTTGAAAATCACTGCCGCCTTTTTCCTTTTTTTTCACTGGACAGTTTTTTCACTGGTATTTCGCTGGCCTGTAACCAAGTGGAAAAAATTGGAATATGACTGCGCGGTGGTCTGCGGATATCCTGCTGATCGAGACGGAAAGCCCTCGAAGATCATGCGGACTCGTGTAGAGAAAGCGGCAGAACTGTGGAAAGATGGAAAAGTAAAAAAATTGTTGTTCTCAGGAGGAGCAGTATTTAATTCTTTCAAAGAAGCAGAAGTAATGAAAAAATACGCGGAAGAATTAGGAGTGAAAGAGGCGTATATCCTGACGGAAGACCAGGCGGTCAGCACTTATCATAACATGATGTACGCCAGAGAAATCATGGAACAAAATGGTCTGAGAAGCTGTGCGGTGGTGACAAACCGATGGCATCTGCGCAAGGCCGATCATTACGCAAGAAAATTTGGAATGGATTATGTAATGTGTCCGGCCAGGAATGGAGAGCGGTGGATAAACGTGCTGTATCGCTGGATCAGTACGAATGTGCATATGTATATGAATCTGTATCGGGGGTATTACTGATTAAATTGGGGACGTAGTAAAATTCAATTTTACTACGTCCCCAATTTAATAATGCCCTGTACCCAATTAGAACAAAAGCCCGATATGATACACAATGCAGCTCATTCCCCAGGCTGCCAGCAGCTGGAATGAGATGATGCCGATGGTCTGTTTCCAGCTCCCCAATTCCCGGTGAATAGTTGCGATGGTAGCTGTGCACGGAATGTACAGCAGGCAGAAGACCATCAGCGCGTAGGCGTTTGCGGGTCCAAAGCCCATGGTGGCAAGTATGGCGGACAGCGCTCCCATGCCCTGGTCGGTGGCGATGTTTTGGATACCGAATAAGACGCCGCAGCTGGATACTACCACTTCTTTGGCGGCTATGCCGGCGATGAGAGCTACAATGATCTGCCAGTAGCCAAGACCCGCCGGGCGGAACAGGGGAACTGCCACCCGTCCGATCACAGCGCCAAAGCTTTCGCTGATATCGGTGACATATCCCTGCGGACCAAAGTTTAGGATGATCCACATGATGACGGAGGCGACAAAAATGACGGTTCCGGCGCGGGTCAGATAATCTTTTACTTTCTCCCAAACATAGATGCCGATGGTCCTGGCATTGGGAGATTTGTATTCGGGCAGTTCGATCAGAAGGGCGTGTTCTGCCCGGCTTCCATCTATCTTAGAGATGATAAAAGCTGTGGTGATCGCCACGACAATTCCAAGCAGGTACATAGAATAACATACGATCATGGCATATTTTCCAAAAAACATAGAGGAAAACAGTACATAGATCGGAAGTCTGGCGCTGCAGGACATAAACGGGGTGATCAAAATAGTCTTGAACCGGTCTTTGTTATGTTCCAGGGTCCGTGAGGCCATGACAGCCGGCACGGAACAGCCAAATCCTACCAGCAGGGGAAGGAAGGCGCGGCCTGAAAGCCCCAGGCGGCTCATGATATCATCCATGACGAAAGCGACTCTGGCCATGTATCCGCTGTCTTCCAATAGGGCGAGAGCTAGAAATAAGATGAAAATGTTGGGCAGGAAGGTTAAGATTCCGCCCACGCCGGCGATCACGCCGTCCACCACCAGAGAAGTTAGAAGAGGACTTGTGTGAACGGCGGCAAGGCCGTCTGCCGCGGCGCCTGAGAACAGTTCCAGCACAGTCTCGAAATATCCCTTCAGCCAGTCTCCGACAGTAAAGGTCAAGAAAAACA
Organism: uncultured Mordavella sp.; assembly: GCA_902406105.1. Taxonomy (GTDB): domain Bacteria; phylum Bacillota; class Clostridia; order Lachnospirales; family Lachnospiraceae; genus Massilistercora. The sequence continues at coordinate 5,571 of CABPCP010000006.1, read as the reverse complement.
CCAGCGCCATGATAAGCAGAAAAATTGGCAGGCCCAGCCAACGGCTGGTCAGATACCGGTCGATCTTGTCGGTGGAAGCTTCTTTTTTGCTTTTGTTTACCAGGACTTCTCCGATCACTTCTTCGATAAAGTCGTATTTCTGATTGATAATGTCTTTCTCATAACTGCGGTCAATGATTCCGGACAGTTCCAAAGGATAGGCCTGGGAAATGTTTTTGTCGCCCTCCAATAATTTGATGGCGTACCAGCGCTTGTTTTCCAGGCTGGGATACTGATCTTCCAGCAGATGCATGAGCTGGTCGATCTTATCCTCAATGTAGTCTTCATAGACCATGGCATATTCTTCGTGATGATTATGCGGATGGGAAGAATGTTTGTCCTTGTGATGATGGATGAAGGGTCCCTGGCTCTGATATTCTGTATGATGAGCAACAGCGTGCATCAGAATAGAAAGACCGGTCTTCTTCCGGGCGGAGACTGGAATGGCCGGAACTCCCAGCATCTCCGGAAGCCGGTGAAGATCGATCTCCATTCCCCGTTCCTCTACAATATCCATCATATTTAAAGCGAGGACCACAGGTTTCCCCAGTTCGATCAATTGGAGCGTCAAGTACAGGCTGCGCTCCAGGCAGGAGGCGTCTGCCACATTGACGATCACGTCTACCTCTCCGCTCATGATACATTCTCTGGCCACCGTTTCCTCCATAGTGTAAGAGGTCAGGCTGTAGGTGCCGGGAAGGTCGATCAGTTTAAATCCTTGTCCCTGGTAAGTGGTCCGCCCCTCCTTTTTCTCTACGGTGACGCCAGGCCAGTTTCCCACTTTTAGATTGGCCCCGGTAAATGCGTTAAATAGCGTGGTTTTTCCGCAGTTTGGATTACCGATAAATCCAACGGTGATTTCCTTTCCCATTGTCTAAACCTCCCCAACTTCAATATGATCCGCGATCCGTTTCCCGAGAGCGAACCGGGCGCCCCGGAATTTGGCGGTTAGAGAGCCTTTTTTATCATTGTTTAATATGGTGACCAGAGTCCCTTCCGTAAGGCCAAGGGCCTCCAGCCGGCGTTCCACTTTCAGATCAATATCAATGGAAAGAACGCGGTAGGTTTTATTGTTTTGTCCTTCTTTTAGCGTCATGTCATACACCTCTGTCCATTTTTCTCTTGTGTTTTCGATAATAATTCTCTATAATAATAGCATTATTTGACACATCTGACAATGTGAAGTATCCTTGACAATGCGATCTGTTAATGGAAGGATGCCGAGGTGGAGATATGAAGATGGAAATCTACTATTTTTTACTGTCGTTTTTCGTATATGGATTTCTTGGATGGTGTACAGAAGTAGCGTTTGCGGCTGTTAAGACAGGAAGATTTGTAAACAGGGGATTCCTAAACGGGCCCATCTGTCCAGTCTATGGGGTCGGAGTCGGGATGGTGGTATGGATTCTCGCCCCGCTGGAAGATTATCTGATCCCGCTGTATATGGCTTCTGCGATCCTGGTGACTTTGCTGGAGTGGATGACAGGCGTGATCCTGGATCGGATCTTTCATCATAAATGGTGGGATTATTCCGATCAGCCATTGAATATCGGCGGCTATGTATGTCTTCCATTTTCGCTGGTCTGGGGAGTCGGATGTGTAGTGATCATGAAGATCATCCATCCAGTGGTTCGGAAAGGGCTGGAATTTCTGCCCGTCCCTCTGGGGATCGCGCTTCTGGTTCTTTTAGGAGCGGCGCTGGCGGCTGATCTGTCTGTGACAGTCTCCGCGATCCTGAAGCTGAACCGCCAGCTGGAAGCTATGGAAAAGGTGGCGGAAGAACTGAGGGAGCTGTCAGATAAAGTGGGAAGCAATATCTACGAAAATGTGACCGATGCGATAGAAAAGCAGGAAGAAGGGCGGAAACGCCTGGAAGAAGCGATGCGCAAACTTCGGATCAGATACGAGGAGCTGTCTCTTCCTAAGACCAGAGTCAGCGCCAGACTTTTAAAGGCATTCCCGAAAATGGAGTCCAGAAACCACAAAGATATGCTGGAAGAAATCCGAAGACGGATGAAAAACAAAAGATAGGATCCAAAGAGGGGACTTTCCAAAAGAAAGCCCCCTCTTCTATTGACAAACGTTTGAAATCCATTTATGATAATAGCACTCGTCTAAGAAATTTATTCAATTCTTTTTTTCACGGGGTATCCCCAGAGGGAGTCGTCATCCCTGATTTCCAAAGCGAGCAGTCAGAGAAAGAAAGGGGGCATAGTTTTTCGTCAGTAACTATCAGGTCATGAGAAGAGACTGACGGCAGGATCCGTCTGTCTCAAAATGGAGAAAGGAGAACATATGAAGAAGAAATGGTCGTTATTTGCAGGCGCCCTGCTGGCTTTATGCATCTGGAGCGGATTAGGAGAGATGTTTCAGATGGAAGCCCAGGCTCAGACGGTGTCGCTGGAGCGGGGCGAAGAGGTTTTTTACGAAGGATATTCCACGTTTTACTATTATATTGATGGAGAATTGGGGTATTGCCTGGAGCCGGACAAAGATTCCCCTCACGGCGGGTCTTTTCCGGCGGATCTTTTGGTCAATGATTCGCTTCTTGCCAAGGGATTGTATTATGTCTACGGCGGGCCAGGATATCAAGAGTATCTGGCCAAGGAATATCCAAGCGGGTGGACGGGAAAGGAAGGGGCTTACTGCTTCTCTCACTGCCTGCTGTCCTACATCTATGGAGGATGCACCGGCGGAAGCGATGTGTTCCTGGGATTGAGCAGGGAGACACAGGCGGAGATCATCAGGTGTACCAATGTGATCAAACAACTGCCGGAGATTCCAGAACCGGATCTGAGCTTTTCAAAGTCAAAATTGACCGCGTATTTCAGCCCGGAAGAGAAGGTACAGCGGACGGAGCTGGTCCTTTGCGGCGGTGATCCGGGAAACCAGGTGGAGATTCCCCTGCCGGAAGGGGTAACGCTGGTCAATGTGACCAAAGGTACGAAGAGTCAGGGCAAAGCGGCGGTCAGCGGCGGCGACCAGTTTTATCTGAGCGCCGATGCCGGATATTGCAATGGCGGCAGCTTCCGGACAGGTAACTTGTACGGGAAGAACCGGCAGAAATGGAGGGCTTTGGTCTTTGAGACCGGAAGCGGGGGACAGCATATTGGGACAGGAACATTGGTAACGGCCCAGGTGAAGCCGGTTTCCCTGGAGACGGCCTGGATTCCGGCCCCGGAGTTGGAAATTCTAAAAGAGGCAGACAAATCCGGGAAAAAATACGAGCTGGGAGATCTGATCACGTATTCCATTGACGTGACTCAGCGGATCCAGGATGCAGTGGCCAAAAATGTAGTTATTACAGATAACATTCTTACAGACGGAGTAAAGCTTCAGAAAAATTCCGTCGTCTTATTAGATCAGGATCAGCGCGTCATATCCGGCGCGAAAATCACAGTCCAGGGAAATTCATATACCATCCGGCCGGGGGAATTCTTAAGAGGCCCTGAAAGCGGAGAAAAGTATACGGTGGAATACCAGGTGGCCATTACCAATGAATCGGTTATCGGGCGGGAAATTGAAAATGAGGTGGTCGTGCGGGCAGATAACGCGGAAGAGGAAAGAGACCGGGAAATCGTAGAAGTGGAAGAACCAGAGCCGGAACCGGAAATAGAAAGACCGCTGCCAGAGCCGGAAGAACCAGAAGCGGAAGAGCCGCGCCCAGAACCAGAGGCGGAGAAACCGGCCGCTCCAGAAGAACCCTCCCAGGCCCCGGAGACGGGAGATGAAGGGAACTTGATGGTTCTTGCCCTATTGTGCATCTTTTCTTGCGCCCTCTTGATTATCTGTGTTAAAATATCCTGTAAGACTAAGTAGAAGAACAGGAGGTTGTCGTGATGGGAATGACAATGACGCAGAAGATCCTGGCTGCTCACGCGGGCCTGGACTGTGTGGAAGCCGGCCAGTTGATCGAGGCAAAGCTGGACGTGGTTATGGCAAATGATATCACCGGGCCAATGGCGCTGCCGATTTTTAGTCAAATGGCGGAACAGGTATTTGATAAGGATAAGGTAGTCCTGGTACCGGATCATTTTACTCCGAATAAGGATATTAAATCAGCGGAGAATTCAAAAGCGATCCGCGAGTTTGCGAAAGAGCAGGGATTGACCTGGTATTTTGAGCAGGGCAAATCCGGCGTAGAGCACGCGATCCTTCCTGAGGCGGGCGTGGTGGCCGCCGGGGAGTGCATCATCGGCGCAGACTCTCATACATGTACTTATGGAGCTCTGGGAGCATTTTCGACAGGTGTGGGAACAACGGATATCGCTACTGGAATGGCAACGGGAGAACTGTGGTTCAAGGTTCCCAGCGCCCTGAAATTTGTGCTGACAGGAAAACCAAGCCCTTATGTAAGCGGCAAGGATATCATCATCCATATCATTGGAAAGATCGGAGTGGATGGGGCCCTTTATAAATCTATGGAATTTACCGGAGACGGAATCGCGAATCTTTCTATGGACGACCGTTTTACCATGGCCAATATGGCGATCGAGGCGGGAGCGAAGAACGGGATTTTCCCGGTGGATGAAAAAGCGCAGGCTTATTTGCAGGAACATACCAAGAAAGAATATAAAATCTACGAAGCAGACGCGGATGCCAAGTATGATGAGGTGATCGAGATCGATCTTGCAAAGGTCCGTCCAACGGTGGCTTTCCCTCATCTGCCGGGCAATGCTAAGACTATCGATGAGATCGAGGCGATGGATCCGATCAAGATCGATCAGGTAGTGATCGGCTCCTGTACCAATGGCCGGATGGATGACATGCGCAAAGCCGCGGCGATCCTGAAAGGACATACGGTCCATAGAGACGTGCGCGTCATGGTCATTCCCGCCACACAGAAGATTTATAAACAGTGTATGAAGGAAGGACTTCTGGATATTTTTGTAGATGCGGGATGCGCGGTCAACACTCCAAGCTGCGGCCCTTGTATGGGCGGCCATATGGGCGTGATGGCGGCAGGAGAGAAATGTGTGTCCACCACAAACCGGAATTTTGTGGGCAGAATGGGACATGTAGACTCCTTGATCTATCTGGCGTCCCCGGAAGTGGCGGCGGCCAGCGCGATCGCGGGCTATATTGCCAATCCAGAGAAAGTAGGTGACAGAGCATGAGAGCAAAAGGACATGTATTTAAATATGGAGACAATGTAGATACGGATGTGATCATCCCGGCCAGATATCTGAATTCTTTTGACGCAGAAGAGCTGGCGAGCCACGCAATGGCAGACATCGATCCGGAGTTTGTCAATAAAGTGCAAAAAGGAGACATGATCGTGGCCAATAAAAACTTTGGCTGCGGTTCTTCCAGGGAACACGCGCCGCTGTGCCTGAAAACGGCCGGGGTAAGCTGTGTCATCGCAGAGACCTTCGCCAGGATCTTCTATCGGAACGCCATCAATATCGGACTGCCGATCATTGAATGTCCGGAAGCGGCACAAGAGATCGAAGCAGGAGATGAGGTGGAAGTAGATTTCGATACGGGTACGATCTATGACCATACCAAGGGAACCCAGTACAAGGGACAGCC
>CABPCP010000005.1 GCA_902406105.1 uncultured Mordavella sp. | reverse complement strand
TAAAAAACTGTCTGAAACTTCCGCTCCAGACAGTCATCCTTGACTAAACGGAGAAAGAGGGATTTGAACCCTCGCGCCGGTTGCCCGACCTACACCCTTAGCAGGGGCGCCTCTTCAGCCTCTTGAGTATTTCTCCAGCAAAGGTAATTATACTAAACCTCTTCTCTATTGTCAATCACTTTTTCCTTTGGATTCTTTCCTTAATTAATATTTTTATACCATCATAGTTCTGCTCTTATATTTTCATAAATAGTCTTTTGTATCCGCTCTTCTACTATTTCTGCGATTTCTGTCGTCTTCATATCTTTATACTCTTCATAGCAGATCGGCTCCAGAAAATGTACTTGAACGGTCACTGGACTTATTGTATTTGTATCAAAAGGCTTAAATGAGTCGATCAAGGCTACTGGAACTATCGGGCATTTTGCTTTTGTTGCTGCTTTGAAGCTTCCTCCTTTAAAAGTTTGAATATTATTTCCGTTTTTTGATCGTGTCCCCTCGGCAAAAATCAAATAGTTTCTTCCATTTTTCACTTCCTTTGTTACATTAATGATAATCTCCATAGACTGTCTTACATCTTCCCGGTCCATTAGATAAGCTTTCATGCAGGCGAAAACCTGCTTCAGGAATGGAATATTCCCTATCTCCTTTTTAGCGACCACAGAAAACGGTCTTGGACTGGCTTCAATAATCGCCAAAACATCATACAGCCCCTGGTGATTTGGAAAAAACATAAATCCATTTTCTGTTGGGATATTTTCTTTTCCGTGTACGTCAATATGGACGTTTCCCCCTTTATTTGCACGCAGCGTAATAAATCGGAGCATCTTATATTGTTCTTCTTCTGTATATTTTTCTGTATGGTTTGCATGATAACACAATCTAAACCATGTAACAGGAACCAATAATATATTTCTAAACACCATCATTAATATTCTCTTCATTATTAAGTACTCCTTTTTAGGATTATTTCTTTCAGTATAATCTTAGATTTCTATATTGTCAAAAGGGACAGGGCTTTTTCAATTTGGGCCGGGGGATTTTTAAAAATCCCCCGGCCCAAATTAATTGTTGACATTTTTTTCTTTGTATGCTTTAATACATATATAGTTAATTACTCAACTAATTAACCAAACAACAAGAAGGGAGGGCTGTATTCTCATGAAATTGGAATTAGATAGTGAAAAGCCTATTTTTATACAGATTGCCGAAGGCATCGAGGATGGAATCCTGACTGGGCTTTTTCTGGAAGAAAGTCAGATTCCTTCTATTACGGAGTTTTCTGTAAGTTACAAGATCAATCCCGCAACGGCGTTAAAGGGAATTAATCTTCTTGTAGAGGATCATATCATTTTTAAGAAAAGAGGAGTCGGAATGTTTGTAGCCAAGGATGCTGTAAAAAAACTAAAGCAAAAAAGACAAGATCAATTTTATGAAAATTATATCGGCCGCTTGGTCGAAGAGGCCAGAAAACTGGGAATCAGCAGCGATGATATTATTGCTATGATTGAAAGGGGGTTTGCGCAGTGAGTGCTCTTGAAATTAAAAATGTTTCAAAAACTTTTAAAGATACGAAAGCTCTGGATAACGTGTCTGTTCGGATTGAAGAAAATAAAATCTACGGCCTGCTTGGAAGAAACGGGGCCGGCAAAACTACTTTATTGAATATCATTAATAACAGACTGTATCCAGACCAGGGCAGCGTTACGCTGGACGGTCAGGATGTGTCTGAGAATGATCAGATTCTAAAACAATTCTATCTGATTGGGGAAAAAAATCTATTTCCAGATACTATCAAGGTCAAAGATGCCTTTAAATGGTCCGGAGAATTCTTTCCTAACTTTGATATGGAGTATGCGCTAAAGCTTTCTGAATTATTTGAACTTCCGTTGAAAAAGAAAGTAACTGCCCTTTCTACCGGATATCAGTCGATTTTCAGAAATATTACCGCTCTTTCCGTTAACACTCCCTTCATCTTTCTGGATGAACCGGTTCTTGGTCTGGATGCCAACCACAGGGAACTTTTTTACAAAACGCTGATTCAAAAATATAGTGATGATCCCTTCACCTGCGTGATCTCAACTCATTTGATCGATGAAGTGGCCACAGTGCTTGAAGATATTATCATCATAAAGAAGGGAAAAATCTTATGCCAGGATTCTTGTGAAAATCTCTTAAAGCAGGGATATTCTATCTCCGGTCCTGCCTCACAGGTGGATTCTTATATAGAAGGAAGGAACACCATCGGCCAAGATGTCCTTGGAGGATTAAAAACGGCTTACATCCTTGGAACACCTGATTCTGAGGAATTAAATGGCCTGGAAATCACTCCGCTGGATCTGCAGAAACTTTTTATCCAATTAACCAATGTATAGTATAGGAGGCTATTTATGAAAACCGCAGTGAAATATTTCTTATATGATTTAAAAAAGGTAATCTTTATTTTCTTCCTGGTCTATACTTTCTTCATTCTGACAGGAAATCTCCTGGTAGCAACCACGGATTCTTCCGGTTCTGCCATTAATTTTAACGGGACAAATTCTTCGATCGTCCTAATGAATTTTATCCTTGGTCTTGTAGTATTTAAAGAATATTTCTGGATGTTTACACAAAATGGCCTTTCCAGGAAAACGTATTTTAAAAGCTGTTTGGTCAGCTTCTTACTTCTAGATATAGGGATGGCTATTATTTCCCTGATCCTGACCGTCATTCTGCAACCTCTTGGTTTTGTATCCGAGGATTTGACAACGGCATTTCTGGCAGCTTTTTATCCCGCTCTTTCAGAAAATGTTGTTTTAGAATCCATTTTGAATTTTCTGTTTAATATATTGATTTTCTACTTAAGTTTTATTCTTGGATATTTTCTGGGAACTTTGTTCTACAGAGCAGGTAAATTTGGAAAAATCCTTATTGCCGCCGGGCTTCCGGTCACACTCTTTGTACTCCTGCCGGTATCTTATAATTTTATCGCCCCATTTTGGAATGGTTTTGCCAAGGTTCTTTTGACCTTACTTGGCAGAAACACAGGAAATCCTTTGTTTTCTTTTTTAACTTTCTCTTTGGTCACGATTCTTTTGATCATCTGCAGCTATCGGCTTTTGAAAAAGGCAGAAATTTCATAGTGATTGATACAAAGAACAGCCCCGTTCCGGTAAATCCAGAACGGGGTTATTATGATGAGTATCTTCTCTTACCATTCATCATACCAATTATATTGATACTCTTTATGCTTTTGTATATATCGGTCTGCCGTCATTTTGGCCCTGATTCTGGAATAGTTTGCCTTTCTGAAATAAATTCCTTTGTTTCTTTCTGATATATCAAGAAAATATTGATACACATCCCCTTTTACATAATCATCATAATGGCTCACATCTATATCCGCAATGACTGGCGCGGCGTCTGTTGAAAGTTTCGTCAAAAGATAATATATATCTTCTTCTTTCATATTTTCCGAATGGGCAACGTTATATCTCGCGACAATCGCATCTGGCCTAGAAAAAGAGAATCCAATATACAGAACACTTACCACTGCCATAATATAACGAAAAAGAGGAAATCTTTCTTTATATATACTCACCACCACTCCGCTCATGATAAAAATAAGAGTGATCAGAAACCAAAGCACAAGAATCCTCAAAAAGGTCAGGTGATAAACGCCTACATATAAAAACATACGATAGGCCGCCGAGAAGATCATGATAAAAGTACAGGCTGAGATAACCGTAAGGATAACTTTCAATGGAATACTATCTTTAAATAGGAACATACACAAGAGCACCATGATAAAATTCAGGAAACTGACAAACAGCAATTCCCAAAAGCCGCCTCTTGCGTATTCCGAATAGGTCACTTCCGCCGGGAGTCCTGTCTGGATTCCAATAAAAAGGTAGATGATCTGGATCAAACAATATAATAGGTAGATAACGCTTACAATACTTGTAAATGTTATCCCAATCACCGGATTAAAATATCGGATTTTCCTTTTATTTTCATTTGGAAAATTATATTTGCATAAAGCCGCAAAAAAACTGTACGCAAGGATAAATCCCAGTACAATCGTAACCCCTATACCTATCAGGTTTCCAAAATTAATATATTTCAAAATTTGTCCAAATATTTTAGCAAACACAACATCTGATCTTAATAATAAAGGAAGAACAATACATAAAATTCCAAGAGCGACAAAAAATCCTATTACAACTGCGGCGACCGTCTGCTTTTTCTTATTCTGCGTCCTAGACAGATACCCTGTTCCATGAGAGAAAGGATAAAGTACCGATGCGGCCATTGTTCCAAAAAGAAGAAAGAGCCGCTTGATATACGCAGGAAAATTCCAGTTCTCGTCTTCATAAAACTGATGGATCATCCACACAAAAAATAGCAGGATAATTCCGATCATATTGAAAAAATGCAGGAAAAAGGAAGTCGTCAAAGCCGTGGAAAGTCCGAGCAAAAGCATTCCCACAATATATGGGATGGATTTTTTTTGAAGTTTGTAATGGATTCTCTTCATAAATAGAAAGGCTGTTAAAATTGTTGCGATCACACATATAGGAAAGGTGATTCCATGCATATTCTTATACAGGCAGAATGTGAAAATTATTCCATATACAAGACTTATCCCGCCAAAATATTGATAATCTTCTCTCATTTTCCGGACTAATGGTCTTTCGTTCATAGAAAACCTCCTACCTATGCATTATAGTATGCATCTTTTTTCTTAAACTATATCATAAGTAATCCCTTATTGAGAAGTTGAAACTTGCATGATAAACTGGATGATAGGATTACTTTTTTAAAACAGGAGTAAGATTTATGGAAATCTCAAAAGCTTTGGCAATGCAGATTGTTCACGCGATCTATGAAGTTGTAAAAAAAGATACAAATCTTATCAGCCCTTCCGGTATGATCATAGGCAGTACCGATCCAGACCGAATCGGGTCTTTTCATGCGGCGGGCGCTTATGCCCTGGAAACAGCCTCTCCTGTTTTTGTAGATGAATCACATCCCTTTCAGGGCTCAAAATCAGGTATTAATTATCCTATCTTTCTCGATGGGACACCAATTGCTGTAATTGGAATCACAGGGCAGCCAAAAGAACTTAAATCCTATGGTTTTTTGATCACCAAAATCACAGAGGTCTTTCTAAAAGAACAGCAGTTAAACGAAGAAATGCTATCCGAATCCAGAGCTCTCCAATATGTGATCACCTCCCTAATCTATCAAAACATCCAAAATATGGAGCAGCTTACACTTCTTCTGAAAAAATATGGATTCCAACCAGAGGACGAGGCTGCGGTGCTTTCCATCCATATGACAGACTCTTGCCCAGAACAATCTCTGCGATTCTATTTTCAGTCTATGGGATGCAGGATCTCACAGTATCTTTATCCCAGCGAATGGATTGTCTTTTTTGACCGAAAAACGTTCTTATCCTTTTCTAAGGAAGAATTCTCTCAAAAATTTCAAGGACGAATCCATGCAGGTTTTGGAAATTTTTCTCCAATCCTTGAAGCTTCCGACTCCTATCAAAATGCTCGTACGGCGCTCAGACACGCACAAAATCAGAATCTAACATTCTGTGATATTACTGATCTGTCCGTAGAATATCTATTAGAACATATTCCTCAAAACCTGCAAGAACTTTATGTTTCCCAGCTTCTTGGCCATCTCTCAGATAAAGAACGCTTTGTGCTGAAAACCTATTTTTCCTGCGATATGTCCTTAAAGCTTACGGCAGATAAACTTTTTATCCACAAAAATACGCTCCAATACCAATTAGATAAAATTGCTGAAAAATGTAAAAAAAATCCAAGAGTTTTCCAAGATGCATTTCTCCTGCGACTAGCCCTATATTTTCAAAAATAGAACTATCCTTGTTATTTGTACTAATATATATCAGATTTTTAATTCTAATTTTAGTATAAGTAATATATTCTTTTTTTCTTTCTTCGCTATACTGAAAGAAACAGGGTTAAAAAATCCCTATTTTAAAAACGGAGGTATATCGTTATGAAAGTTGTTGTCGCTATCGATTCCCTAAAAGGGAGCCTTTCTTCCACCCAGGCTGGACTTGCGGTAAAGCAGGGTATTTTATCCGCCCGCCCAGATGCAAAAGTCGTAATAAAACCTCTGGCTGATGGAGGTGAGGGGACTACGGATTCCTTGATCGAAGGGCTTGGCGGAACCCGCATTGATCTGCAAGTGACTGGACCGCTTGGTTCTCCCGTATCAGCTTACTATGGATATATGGAAGAAAGTAAAACAGCTGTTCTTGAGATGGCCAGTGCTGCCGGACTTACGCTGGTACCTGCGGCGCAAAAAGACCCTTTGACTGCTACAACATACGGTGTTGGAGAAATGATCCTGGATGCGGTCTGCCGCGGATGCCGAAAGTTCATCATCGGAATCGGAGGAGGCGCTACCAATGACGGAGGTCTTGGCATGTTGAAGGCATTAGGATATCGTTTTCTTGACAAAGATGGATATGACCCTGGAGAAGGCGCTCAGGCTCTCTCTAAAATTGCATCTATTTCTACAGAAAATATGAATCCTCTGCTTAAAGACTGTGAATTCCAAGTTGCCTGTGATGTTACTAATCCTCTTTGCGGACCAAATGGCGCCACCTATATCTACGGCCCTCAAAAAGGAGTAACTGAAGAAATGAAAGCGCCTCTGGATACAGCAATGGAACATTATGCTAAAGTCACTGCAGATGCTACTCAGACTCAATTTGCAGATGCAACAGGTGCCGGAGCTGCGGGCGGCTTAGGATTTGCTTTCTTAAGTTATCTTAAAGCAACTCTTGTTCCAGGCATAGATCTCATTCTGGATGCGATTAATCTAGAAAAAGAACTCCAGGATGCGGATGTTGTGGTTACAGGGGAAGGACGGTTAGATCATCAGACTGCAATGGGAAAAGCCCCCATCGGCGTTGCCCGTCTTGCGAAAAAATACGGAGCAATCGTTGTTGCCTTTGCCGGAAGTGTTACCAAGGATGCCTCTGCCTGCAACCAGGCAGGAATCGATGCCTTCTTTCCAATTGTCCGGGGAATCACCACTTTGGAGGAAGCAATGGACCCCGCCAACGCAAGAGAAAACTTATCACTGACTGCAGAACAGGTTTTTCGCCTGATATCCGTTTAGGAAACATATTTCCTAAACGGATATCACAAAAATACCTGCCATGAAACCTTTATCAGATTTCATGGCAGGTATTTTTCTTTCTTATTGCTTGTCTTTAGCTGTTATATACTTCTTCATCCAGTACATGCAGACTCTTGGAAACAAGGGTGGTTCCTGTTAAGTCTCCAACATTATTTGCCGTTGTGGCAAATGGATCAAGAGTTGGCCATACAGCCGCCAAAATCGGAATCAGCGTTAATCCGGCATCTCCGATCAGAGTCTGTACAATAATTGTAGACATAACGATTCCAGAACCTTTTACGCCAGCCGCCCCAATCGACAATATCAGACTCAGAAAAATGAACTGGAAAATTCTCTCCGGTGTCAGAGCGAGACCAAACAAATTGCAGGCAAAGACTGCGATCACGCTATATTGAATTGCCGCTCCATCCATGTTACAGGTATTTCCAAGCGGGAGAGTAAATCCATAAACCTTTTCTGGGCAGCCAAGACCTTTATCTGCCACCTTCATAGATACAGGAAGTGTAGCGGCAGAAGATGTGGTCGTAAATGCTACTAACATAGATGCGGATGCTTTTTTGAAAAACTTAAATACATTGACTCTTGCAATAAATTTCAGCACTGCCGGATAGAAGATAAGCATAAATATCACAATAGTAACGTCTATCGTGGCGATGAAGACCAATACTTCTTTCATCATTGCGCTGGACAGTGTAGAAATCATAGATGCCATTAACGACATAATACCGATTGGAGAAAGATTGATCACATACTCCGTGATCTTCAGCATAACATCATTTCCTTCCTGGATCAATGACAGCAAGCGGGGAACTCTCTCTCCAAGAGAAAGCAAAGCCACACCAAGGAACAGACAGAATACTATGATCTGGATCATATTTGCTTCCGCCATAGCGTTTACGATATTATCCGGAAACCAGGATATGATATTTTCTACCATATCGAAATCTGAGGCTTCCGCCGCTTCTCCAGAAGAAAGCACCAAATCCTTTACATTTCGTCCTGGTTGTGTAATCATACCTCCGATTACACCAAAAATACCGGCTGCCACTGTGGAAAGCGTATAGTAGAGAACAATCCTTCCGCCTACACTCCTAAGCTGCTTTACATCCTTCATTTGGCAGATACCATTGGTAATACTGAAGAAAACAAGTGGAACGATCAACATCTTCAATAAGTTCAGGAAAATATCTCCAAGTGGAGAAATCACATCTGCCGCCTTCGGGGATACTACACCTATCAGGATTCCGACTACAATACCCAGGAGGATCTGTGCCCAAAGAGGCACTTTTTTAATTTTTCCCATTCTCTTTTTCTCTCTTGCAGGATATTACTATTACTTTTCTAAAAGGCGCCATAGAAATGCACCTGCTCTCCTTTCTTAGACTTATTGGCATACCGGTTATACCTTTTCAATTTTTTTATATCATAACATAAAGATAAAAATTCTAAAAATCGATTAATTTTTTTAATAATATAAAAAATCTTTATTTATTTACCACATTCTTTGGATTTCCTTCCGTGAAAGCTTTCAAATTGTCCACAGCAATATCCATTAACCTCTGCCTGGATTCCTTTGGTGCCCAGGAGATGTGCGGTGTGATAAAACAATTCTTCGCCTTCAATAGTACATTATCTTCCTTGATGGGTTCCGTTGAGACCACATCTAGACCAGCGGCATAGACTTTGCCTGAATTTAACGCATCCGCCAGATCCTGTTCAACGATCAACGGTCCTCTGGAATTATTCAAGATGATCACTCCATCTTTCATCTTTTCAATATTCTCCCGGTTGATGATACCTTCTGTTTCTGGAAACAGCGGACAATGCAGGGCGATCACATCTGATTGGGCAAAAAGAGTATCTTTATCCACATATGCAGCGATCTCTTTTCCTGTTTCACTCTCAAACGCATCATTCGCTATCACATTCATGCCCAGCGCTTTGGCTATTTTCCCGGTACTCTGCCCGATTCTTCCAAATCCGATGATTCCCATGGTCTTACCTGCCAGTTCGATCAGAGGATAATCCCAGAAACACCAATCCGGATTGCTGCTCCATTTTCCCTCATGTACTGCCTGAGAATGATATCCGATATGATGGCAGATTTCCAAAAGGAGAGCGATTGCGAACTGCCCCACCGCATCCGTTCCATAGGTAGGGATATTTGTTACAGGAATTCCTTTTTCTTTAGCCGCCGCCACGTCTACGATATTATATCCTGTAGCCAGAACTCCGATAAATTTAATCTGACTGCATACATTCAGCGTCTCTTTTGTGATAGGCGTCTTATTCGTATAGACGATCTGGGCATCACCTATACGATCTATCACTTCCTCTGGAGCTGTACGGTTGTAAACCTTCAATTCTCCCAGGGCTTCCAGTCCATCCCAGCTAATATCCCCAGGATTTAATGTATAGCCGTCTAACACAACGATTTTCATGGTAAATTCCTCCTCCATTTTATATTTACAAGCTTTTATGACTGAATTATACCATGGTAAAATTAGTGAAAAAAATAAATTATTTAACTATAATATATTAACTATTTTTATTTATTTTCCACGTATCCCCAATTTTTTGCTTTTAGATACTCCTGTAGTTTTTGCTCAAAAATCTGGACAGACTTTCTGGTAGCCTCACTTGGATATTTATTTCTCACCTTATAGGTAGGACGTTCCGGGGGAAGCACCTCATTCCCAATTTCACTGACATGTACCGGGCGGAGTTTCTGGATTCGCTCCACTACTGAAATAGGAGCAATTGTCCACATTCTTTCTCTGGCCAGCAAATGAAAAAGAAGTTCGAAGGTATCTACCTGGAATCTGGGACGTTCTCCTTTTGTAACCCATTGATCATGCCAAATCTGATATTCCGTCTCCCAGCTTAAAAAAATCTCTCTTCCTACGTCTAATTCATCTGTATGGATGATGTCTTTTTCAATATCCGCCTTTTCTGACTGAATAATATACATCTTTTCCTTTAAGATCGGTTCAGCGATAATATTTTTAAAGTGAAGATAATGATGTACAAATCCCAGATCAATATCATGATTTTCCAGATAATGATAGATTTCGGACGAATAATGTGTTTTAATTCTAAGATTGATCATTTGCTCATTCTCATCCAACATTCCGCTGTACAGATTAAACATCATAGCGCTATTGACTGTATCCGTACAACCGATCGTTAGATAAAGGTTCTCCCTGTCCCCTTTTAAACTTTGCATCTCCTGCCATAGATATACCCACCTCTCTGCGATAGGAATAAAGTCTTCCCCATGGGAAGTCAGTTCTATCTGCTTATATCCCTTTTTCCTAGTCATAAGCTGTACCCCCAGTTCTTCTTCCAGAGATTTTAACCGATGACTGACTGTTGGCTGGGATAGAAACAGATTTTCCGCTGTCTTCGTGATGTTCTTTGTTTCTACTACCATCAAAAACGTTTCAATTTCTGCCAGATTCATATCCTCACCTCGAAATATAATTTTTTTCTATATTATACAGCAAAATTATTCATTTCTCAATTATTCTGGTTTGTGCTATGATGTGCTTAATGAAACAAGTTCTTACAAGGAGGAAATAAGAATGAATACGGAACATGGAATTTTATTTTCCGATGAATATCAAAAATCTTTAAAGGATCAATTTTGCTATGTGGACGCAGATCCAGAACATGGAAAACGTCTTTTCTTCGAGAATTCAGGAGGTTCCCTCCGCCTAAAGAAAGCGGCAGAAGCAAAAGCAGAACTGGAAATGTTTCCAGACTGCCCGGAAAGGGTAAGAGGAAGAGGATTGGAATTATCTTCATATGTAAAGAACGGAACGGAAGATATTCTAAAAACTCTGTTTGGAGCAAAAAGCGGCGCTCTGATCACAGAATTATCAGCATCACAGGCTATGTTCCATGCGGTCGGCACCATTATGGAAGGAATCGACTGGGGAAAAAATGTTGTAACTTCTTCTCTGGAGCATCCTTCCGCTTTTGACGCTATGGCATACTATGCTGAAAGAACCGGACGTGAACTGCGGGTTGTTCCGGCAAATAAAACAACTGGCGGCATCGATGTGGATACCGTTATGGAGTATGTGGATAAAGACACCTGTGTGCTCAGCATCATGGCAGCTTCCAACATATCTGGGAATATTATGGATATCAAAGAAATCACAAGAAGGGCGCGGGAGATCAATCCCGAAATCTATGTGATCTCTGATTCTGTGCAGCACGCACCCCATGCAATCATTGACGTAGAAGACTGGGATATTGACGTGGCAAATATCGCTCCGTACAAATTTTTCGGAATCCGCGGTTGTGGATATGCTTATGTATCCGACCGTGTAGCTTGCCTTCCTCACCGCAAGCTGATCCACAAACCAGCGGATGTGTGGGCGCTGGGAACTCCTTCTCCCGCAAATTTTGCCGCGATGATGGCGGTGATTGATTATGTCTGCAGTATTGGAGCCGATTTTATCGAAAGCACAGATCGACGGACACTCTACAAAGAAGGTATGTATAGAATCCATATGCAGGAGCGCGCCTTGCTGTATCGGATGCTGGAAGGGACAGATGAAGTACCAGGGCTTCGCCATATTCCAAATGTGGAAGTTTATGTAGATATGGAAGACCTTACTTACAAAGATCTGATCGTAGCAATGGGAATCAAGGGTATCGATTATGCAGACTGTTCACAGCGTTACCTGGAGCACGGTGTAACCATTTTTGAACGGGTAAAAACAAGTCCTTACTCGCAGAGAATCGTAGAATCCTTAGGGCTGGAAGGTGCGCTGCGAGTATCTCCGCTTCACTGTCATGGAACAGACGATATCGACCAATTCCTTAAAATTACAAAAGAAATTGCGGAAAACGCTTAATCTCTCATTCCTTCAGATTGAGAAAAAGGATCAGCAGCAGATGCGCTGGTCCTTTTTTCATGAAAATAGGCCGTACTTCTTTAAAAAAAGTTATAATTGATATAAAATAGGGACAGGGCATTTTTAATTTGGGCCGGGGGATTTTTAAAAATCCCCCGGCCCCAATAGGAGGTTATCATGAATACAAACATTAATATGGAAGAATTACAAAAGGATGCGGTTGAAATTTTCAATCAAGGTTTTGCCTGTTCAGAGTCTGTTATTTACGCAATTAAAAAGCATTTTGAACTGGACATGTCTGACGATGCGATCGCTATGAGTTCCGGATTTCCATGGGGACTTGGAGGCGGCGGATGTATTTGCGGCGCGCTTGCCGGAGCTACTATGTGCATCGGTTATTTCTTTGGAAGGAAGACACCTGGCGATCCGAAAATCAACCGATGCTTTGCTTTATGCAACGAAATGCATGACTTTTTCAAAGAAACCTGCGGAGGCACATGCTGCCGAGTACTTACCAGGGGAAAAGAAAAGAATTCTCCTGAACGTAAAGCCCAATGTACACAGTTTGTCTCCATAACAGTGAAAAAGACGGCAGAAATTATTCTGCGAGAATTAGAGAAGGACGGATTGATCGAGAATTAATTTTCAAAAAGGGACAGGGCATTTTTAATTTAGGCCGGGGGATTTTTAAAAATCCCCCGGCCCCATTTAATTATTCTTCCTCATCCAAAAAGTATTTCTTCTTATAATCTTCTTTTTCTCCATCCCGCACTTTTGCGATGCTTGCTACCGTATCTCCTTCTTTCAGATTGATCAGTTTCACTCCTGAGGTTACACGGCCAAGGACTGAGATTCCGCTGCACAGCATGCGGATGATGATTCCTTCTGTGTTGATGATCATGATCTCGTCATCCTCATGGACTCCTTTGATACCGACTACATTTCCTGTCTTTTCTGTGATCTTATAACACTTCACGCCTTTTCCGCCTCGGTTTTGAGCGGTAAATTCATCGACGGAGGTCCGTTTTCCCATTCCTTTTTCTGAAACAATGAGAAGATCTGTTCCCTGGGAAGCAAGCTGCATACCGATCACTTCGTCTCTGTCGGCCAGATTGATTCCGCGCACTCCCATGGATGTCCTTCCTGTACAGCGAACATCATTTTCGCGGAATCGGATACACTGTCCATACTTGGTTGCGAGAATGATCTCCTGTCGCCCATTGGTGAATTTCACTTCGATCAATTCATCGTCTTCTCTTAATGTAATTGCGGCAAGCCCTGTTTTTCTTACATTGGCGTATTCTTTCAATGGCGTCTTTTTGATCAGACCTTTCTTGGTAGCCATCACAAGATATGCCTTCTCACTGTAATACTCTACAGGTATGACTGCTGTGATATTTTCTCCGGGCATCAGCTGCAGAAGGTTGATGATCGCTGTTCCTCTGGATGTCCGGCTGGCCTCCGGAATCTCATAGCCTTTCAGCCGGTAGACCCGTCCCGCATTGGTAAAGAACATAATGTAATGATGAGTATTGCACATCAGAAGGTCTTCTACATAATCTTCTTCCAGAGTCTGCATTCCCTTAATGCCTTTGCCTCCCCGGTTCTGAGCTTTGAAGGTATCTTCTGACATCCGTTTGATATATCCTAATTTCGTCATTGTAATGACAACATCTTCCTTAGGAATCAAATCTTCCATGGAAATGTCATACTCATCAAATCCAATAGAGGTTCTTCTTTCGTCTCCGTATTTATCCCGGATAGCAAGGATTTCTTCCTTTATAACTCCAAGGAGCAGCTTCCGATCCGCAAGGATGGCTTTCAAATGTTCGATCTGTTTTACCAGTTCGTTATATTCTGCTTCCAGCTTCTCCCGTTCCAAACCGGTCAAAGCCCGCAGCCGCATATCCACAATTGCCTGAGCCTGGGCGTCGCTTAAATCAAAGCGCGCCATCAACTCTGTCTTGGCGATCTGTACCGTCTGGGAACCGCGGATAATGCTGATCACTTCATCAATGTGATCCAGGGCGATCAGCAATCCCTCTAAAATATGTGCCCGCTCTTCTGCTTTGTTTAACTCATATTTTGTTCTTCTGGTAACCACATCTTCCTGATGCTTCAGATAGTGGTTTAACATATCCAGAAGATTCATGACTTTTGGAACATTTCCAACAAGAGCTAGCATGATCACTCCAAACGTATCCTGGAGCTGGGTATGTTTATAAAGCTGATTCAACAATACATTGGCATTAACGTCTTTCCGAAGTTCAATGACCACCCGCATACCCTCCCGGCTGGACTGATCGCTTAAGTCTGTGATTCCGTCGATTTTCTTATCTCTCACCATTTCAGCGATTTTCTCGATCAGACGCGCTTTATTCACCATGTAAGGAAGTTCTGTCACAATGATCCGGCTCTTACCATTTGGCATGGTCTCAATGTCTGTCACTGCCCGGACGCGAATCTTCCCCCGCCCGGTGCGGTAAGCTTCCTCGATGCCTCTGGTTCCAAGGATGGTTCCGCCTGTGGGAAAATCCGGTCCTTTTACGATCTGAAGGATCTCTTCAATGGTGGTCTCCTCTTTATCCGCGATCTGGTCGTCGATGATCTTGACTACCGCATTGATGATTTCTTTTAAGTTGTGAGGCGGAATATTGGTGGCCATTCCAACCGCGATTCCTGATGTTCCATTCACTAAAAGATTTGGAAATCTTGCGGGAAGTACTGTTGGTTCCTTCTCTGTCTCATCAAAGTTTGGCATGAAATCAACCGTATCTTTGTTGATATCTGCCGTCAATTCCATAGAAATCTTACTTAGACGTGCTTCCGTATACCGCATGGCGGCTGCCCCGTCTCCATCTACAGATCCAAAGTTTCCATGGCCATCCACCAGCGGATATCTGGTAGACCACTCCTGGGCCATATTTACCAAAGCCCCGTAAATAGAACTATCTCCATGGGGATGGTATTTACCCATGGTATCACCAACGATACGGGCAGATTTTCTGTGCGGCTTATCTGGTCCATTGTTCAGCTCGATCATAGAATAGAGAATTCTTCTCTGAACCGGCTTTAAACCGTCCCGCACATCCGGAAGCGCTCTGGAAGCGATTACGCTCATGGCATAATCAATGTAGGAGTCTTCCATCGTCTTCTTTAAGTCCACTTCATGGACTTTATCAAAAATATTATCTTCCATTTTCTTTTATCCTCCTACACATCCAGGTTCTTAACATATTTGGCGTTTTCTTCAATAAATTCTCTTCTCGGTTCTACTTTATCTCCCATTAGAGTCGTAAAGGTAAGATCAAGTTCTGATGTTGTCTCTTCATCCATAGTTACCCGCAGCAAGACCCTGTGTTCCGGATCCATAGTGGTATCCCAAAGCTGTTCTGCATCCATCTCGCCAAGACCTTTATAACGCTGGATTTTGTTATTAGTATCTCTTCCAACTTCTGTCAAAATATTATCTAACTCTTCGTCGCTGTATGCGTACCATACCTTCTTATTTTTCTCCAGCTTATAGAGAGGCGGCTGAGCCAGATATACATATCCTTCTTTAATTAGATCAGGCATAAAGCGGTATAAAAATGTTAATAATAATGTACTGATATGCGCTCCGTCTACGTCCGCATCTGTCATAATGATGATCTTATGATATCTTAATTTTGTAATATCAAAATCCTCATGGATGCCAGTTCCAAACGCGGTGATCATAGCTTTGATCTCCGCATTTCCATAGATTTTATCCAGACGGGCTTTCTCTACATTCAAAATCTTTCCACGCAAAGGAAGAATTGCCTGTGTAGCTCTATCTCTTGCCGTTTTGGCAGACCCTCCCGCAGAATCTCCCTCTACAATATAAATCTCACAGTTTTCCGGATTTTTATCTGAACAATCTGCTAATTTTCCAGGAAGAGACATCCCGTCTAAAGCAGACTTTCTTCGAGTCAGATCTCTTGCCTTTCTGGCGGCTTCCCTTGCTCTTTGTGCAAGAACAGATTTTTCCACTGTCTGTTTGGCAATCTGTGGATTCTGTTCCAGGAATATCTCAAGCTGGCGGCTCACCACGCTGTCTACCGCTCCCCTTGCCTCGCTGTTTCCAAGTTTTTGCTTGGTCTGTCCCTCAAACTGAGGATCCTCGATCTTTACGCTGATGATAGCCGTAAGTCCTTCCCGGATATCTTCTCCTGACAGGTTTGGCTCGCTATCCTTTAAAAGCTTATTCTTTCTGGCATAGTCATTAAAAGTCTTTGTCAGCGCGTTTCGAAATCCCATCACATGAGTTCCGCCTTCCGGCGTGGTAATATTGTTGACAAACCCATACGTATTTTCATTATAAGAATCATTATGCTGCATAGCTACTTCCACAGCTACGTTATTTACCGTACCTTCACAATAAATAATACTTTCATATAAAGGGGTCGTGCTTCGATTTAAGTACTGGACAAACTCTTTGATCCCGCCTTCGTAATGGAAGGTTTTCTCCACAGGCTCTTCTTCTCTTTCATCTCTGAGCACAATCTTTAATCCTTTTGTTAAGAAAGCCATTTCCCGAAAACGCTGTTTTAAAACATTATATTCAAAAACTGTTGTATCAAAAATTGTATCATCCGGAAGGAACGTTACTTTTGTACCTGTCTTTTCTGGATCACATTCTCCGATCACAGCCAGTTTTTGAACGACTTTTCCACGTTCATAACGCTGCTTATAAACTTTTCCCTCATGACAGATCTCTACTTCCAGCCAATTGGACAGGGCATTTACAACAGAAGCCCCTACTCCATGAAGTCCGCCGGATACCTTATAACCGCCGCTTCCAAATTTACCGCCGGCATGCAGCACAGTAAATACAACTTCCACTGCCGGAAGTCCTGCTTTGTGATTGATCCCAACCGGAATTCCCCGTCCGTTATCTACAACTGTCACAGAATTGTCCTGATTAATCGTAACAAGGATCGTATCGCAGAATCCGGCCAGCGCTTCATCCACAGAATTATCCACGATTTCATAAACAAGATGATGGAGTCCTCTCGCAGAAGTGCTCCCAATGTACATTCCAGGACGTTTCCTTACCGCCTCAAGGCCTTCCAATATCTGAATTTCGTCTGCTCCATATTCGTGCTGTACTTTTTCTGTACTCATTTATGATCCTCCTAATTTTCTTTTGCCACCTGTCCATTCTGAACATGAAATACTTTATTGATTGAAAATCGGTGATTTACAAATTCTTCTACTCCTGTACAGGTGATCAATGTCTGGATATCATGGATGCTGTCTAATAAATAGTTTTGCCTGTGTTTATCCAATTCAGACAATACATCATCCAACAATAACACAGGAGTGTCATTGATTACTTTTTTTACAAGTTCTATCTCTGAGAGTTTTAAAGACAAGGCCGCCGTTCTTTGCTGCCCCTGAGATCCAAAACGCCTAAGATCCAGACTGCCATTTTTAAAACAAATATCATCTCTATGAGGTCCTACGGAGGTACTCTTTATTTTCATATCTTTTTCTCTGTTTTTCATCAAAGCTTGTTCCAAGGACATACTTCCGATGCTGGGTTCATAGATTAGTTGGATATTTTCTCTTTCACCCGTTAATTTTTTATGAATAGAAGAAACTATTTTATTTATTTCATCAATAAAAATCTTTCTCCTCTCAATGATCGCGTTCCCATAAGTGACCAACTGCATATCCCAGATTTCCAAAGTCTGTATCAAATCTTTTTGATATTGGATTTCCTTAAGCAGATGATTTCTCTGATTAATGATTCTATTATAATTAGATAAATTTTTCAGGTATATTTTATCTAATTGAGATAACTCCAAATCAATGAATCTTCTTCTCTCAGAAGGACCATTTTTTATAATATTCAAATCTTCCGGAGAAAAAAATACAATATTAACAATTCCAAACAATTCACTTGCTTTTCTAATGGGAATTTTATTAATGGCAATTCCTTTTGGGCTGTTTTTTTTCAAGTGAAGATCAATCTGATAAGTCATTTCATTCTTTTTGACCATAACCTCAATATGAGATTCCTCTTCCCCAAACCGGATCATATCCCTGTCTTTGGAACCTCTGTGGGATTTTGTGGTCCCGGAAAGATAGACCGCTTCCAGGATATTGGTTTTTCCCTGAGCATTATCGCCATAAAAAATGTTCGCTGCATCATCAAATTTCAGATTTAATAATTCATAATTTCTGAAATTTTTTAATTTTAAAGACTCAATCTTCAATTTTAATTTCTTCCCCGTTAAAAGTCACGATATCACCCGCGTATAATTTCTTTCCCCTGCGGGTATCTGTTTCTCCGTTCACTTTCACAAGCCCGCTTTGTATAACTTCTTTCGCCTCTACTCCAGACTCTACCAATCCGGCGGCCTTTAAGGCCTGCCCTAATTTTATAAATTCGTCTCTCAATTTAACTTCATACATTTTTTAACTCCTTAATGCCGTCCCTATGCTGCCGCCGCAGTTAGGATACCGCGTTAAAGTTCACCGGCAGAATCAGATAAATATAAGATTCATCATCATCCCTGATAAAGCAGGGCGCCTTTGCGTTCATAAGATACAAAGTTACTTCTTCATCATCAATGACCCTTAATGCATCAATCAGGAATTTTGGATTAAATCCGATCAAAAGATCTTTTCCTTCTTTTTCGATCTCAATTTCTTCATTCATGGAACCAATCTGAGATTTGATCTTAAGTTCCATGACCTCGTTCTGAATATTAATGATGATCGGTTTTTTATCTCCTTCTTTGATCAGAAGAGTAGCTCTGTCGATACAATTCAATAGTTCTTTCTTGTTGATCTTCAATTTTGTCTCATAATCGCTGGACAGCATTTGGTCGATCTTGAAATATTCTCCTTCGATCAGACGAGATACAACGATGGTATTATCAAACTCAAATACGATATGATTATTTGTATATGAGATATTGACCATGCTTTCTGCTTCCCCGGACAAAATCTTACTGATCTCTGTCAAAGTCTTTCCTGGAACGATCAGCTTTTTATCACTGACGGGATTCTTTAATTCCATCTTACGGATTGAGATTCTATGTCCATCCAAAGAAATAACGCGCAGGACATTATCTTTGATCTCAAATAACTCTCCCGTCATCATTTTGTTGCTTTCGCTGTCAGAAATAGAAAAGATCGTCTGACGGATCATCTCTTTCAATGTAAACTGTGAGATTTCGATAGAATCTTCTTTTTCAATTACCGGAAGATAAGAAAATTCTTCTCCAGGTTTTCCGGCAATATCGAATTTGGCTTTTTCACATACAATGGTTGTCTGAAGGTTCTCGTCTGTTTCAATCACGATATTGTTATCTGGAAGCTTGCGGACGATCTCTGAAAAGATTCTGGCGTCTATAGCGATCATTCCTCTTTCAGAAATCTCTCCTTCAATCTCCGTCTGGATTCCAAGCTCCATGTCATTAGCGGTCAGTCGGATGATATCTGTTGTAGCATCGATCAAGATACATTCTAGTATAGGCATAGTAGTCTTGGAAGGTACAGCTTTCGCTACGATTCCAACTCCTTTTGCCAAGTTTGATTTTGTACAGATGATCTTCATGGTAAAACTCCTTTCGCGTAGGAATAGATATTATATATCATTTATTTCCGTATTCTTCTTATTAGGGGTGTGGAATACGGGGAAAACTAGGTTTATCCCTTTATTTTCCAGCGATTCTGAATTTTATAAACAAGTGGAACGGTGTTTAGGTTCCTGTGAATGTATTCTGGATAACTTTTTTATTTCTTTTTCTCTTTTTCAGTTATCCATAGGATGTCCACATATTTATTCACATTATGCCGGATTGATTTTCTTCTTTATAATATTGATTGTGTTGGCCAAAGTTTCGTCTTCCTTTATTTCAGAAGCGATTTTATCCGCTCCGTACTTAATCGTGGAGTGGTCTTTGCCGCCCAGGATGACCCCGATGGTTTTCAGAGAAGTATCCGTCATATTTCTGATGAAATACATGGAAATCTGTCTTGGAATGGCAATTTCCGCGTTTCTTTTGTTGCTCTTTAAGTCTGATACAGAAATATTGAAATGATCCGCTACAATGTCAAGGATCAGATCTGGAGTGACTACCCGGTTATTTTTTGAAGAAATGATATCTTTCAAAGCTTTTGTAGCCAGGTTGATATCAATAGGATCCTGGTAGTTGTTCAGTTTATAAAGAGCGATCAGTTTATTTAAGGAACCTTCCAATTCCCGGATATTTGTTTTGATATTTGTAGCAATATAGTCCAGTACATCATGAGGAATATTGTATTTTTCCAGATGATCCAGTTCAATTTTTTTCTGCAGGATCGCCATCCTTGTCTCATAATTTGGCGCAGAAATATCCGCGATCAACCCCCACTCGAAACGGGTCCGAAGTCTTGCTTCCAGCGTTTCGATATCTTTGGGCGGTTTATCACTGGAGATGATGATCTGCTTTCCTGAAGTATGCAAGTGGTTAAATGTATGGAAAAACTCTTCCTGCGTACTTTCTTTTCCAATGATGAATTGGATATCATCGATCAAAAGTACATCGTTATTTCTGTATTTTTCACGGAACTGAGCCATCGCGGACTCATTTCCTGAGGTTTTTCCATTCTTCAGGGCATCGATCAGTTCGTTGGTAAAGGTTTCGCTGGTTACGTAAAGCACTTTTTTCTTTGCGTTCTTCTCCAGAATGAAATGAGCGATGGAGTGCATAAGATGTGTCTTTCCAAGTCCTACTCCCCCGTAGATAAAAAGAGGGTTATATACTTCTCCCGGCGACTCTGCTACCGCAAGGGAAGCCGCATGGGCAAAGTTATTATTTCCTCCCACAACAAAAGTGTCGAACGTATATTTAGGATTCAACCCGGCTTTCTCCGCCAGGCTTTTGGTACGTTTTCTCTGGTTCGCCTCTGCCGCGATATTCTGGATTTCCGCCAGCTTGCTGCTGTCCTCTGAAATAAATCTTACTTCGTATTCAATTCCTGTAATTTCCGCGATACATACCTTCAGCGGAAGGAGATACTTTTTTTCTATGTATTCTACACTGGCATTCATGTTTACCAGTATAAAAACGGTATCGTCAATGACGTCATAGATTTTCAAAGGTTGGATCCAGGTTGTAAAAGAGACATTGGAAAGTTCATGTTCCACCCTTAGATGTTCAATTATTTCAGGCCATTTTTCCTCTACGATATTCATTGCGATAAACTCCTAATCTATGATTTACTCTTATCTATTCTACATCAAATTGTGAATTTAAGCAATCTTTAATCCTTGTGGATAAAGTTATCAAAAGGTAAAAACAGCGTGATTTAGAAAAATAGAAATCAAAATATTTTATTATTCACATATTATCCACTTAAATTAAACAAGTTATCCACAAAATGTGGATAAAAAATATGTCTCAATCCCGCAAAAATGCAGAAATTGCTTGACGGACAGGTAGTTTTTTAATATAATCAAAAATGATGTCTTAAGGATAAAATGAGGAGAAATCCTTAGAGAATATAAGGAGGTGGATATCAATGAAAATGACATTCCAGCCAAAAAACAGACAGAGATCTAAAGTTCATGGTTTTAGAAAGAGAATGAGCACAGCAGGTGGAAGAAAAGTACTTGCGAGCAGAAGAGCAAAAGGAAGAAAGCAGTTATCAGCTTAGGCCGCATACTATGTGGCCTTTTCTTCTCTTAAAAACAGGAGAATCGAAAAGATGGAATATTCCGAGTCATTAAAGAAAAATAAAGATTTTCAGAAGGTATATAAAATAGGAAAGTCATACGCAAATAGATACCTTGTCATGTATATTTCAGAAAATCAGACAAACCGGAACAGATTAGGAATATCCGTAAGTAAAAAAGTAGGAAACAGTATTGTAAGACATCGTTTGACAAGATTGATCAGAGAGAGTTATCGACTGCAAGAAGACCGGTTTCAGCATGGATTAGATATTGTTGTGATAGCGAGAGCAGGCGCAAAAGGAAAAACATACTATGAAATTGAAAGTGCGCTGATTCATTTGGCAGGTCTTCATAAGATCATAGATTAGAGGTGGCATTATCATTATGAAGAGTATCATGCTTGCATGTATCCGTTTCTATCGAAAGTATTTGTCAGCTCTTAAGGGTTATTCTACCTGCAAGTTTTATCCGACTTGTTCCCAGTACGCGTTAGAGGCGGTTGAGAAATACGGCGCTTTCAAAGGCGGATTGATGGCATTATGGAGGATTCTGCGCTGTAATCCATTTTCCAAAGGCGGATATGACCCTGTTCCTTAAATGAAATATAATTGCAATGGAGGAAAGAAAGAATGACGGGAAGTTTATTGACTGCCGCAAACTGGCCGATTGTTGGGCAGATTTGTACATTACTTGGTAAAGTAATGAATGGTATCTATATTATGCTGGACGGCTTGCTGCCATCCGATCATGGTCTGGTTGGTTTATCAATTATTTTATATACGATCCTCGTATACACATGTATGATGCCGCTTACGATCAAACAGCAGAGGACGTCTAAAATGTCTTCTGTTATGAATCCAGAGATTCAGGCAATTCAGAAGAAATATAGAAATAAAAGAGATCAGGCTTCTATGATGAAGCAGCAGGAAGAAATCCAGCAGGTCTATGATAAGTATGGAAGTTCTATGATGAGCGGATGTCTTCCTCTGTTGATCCAGATGCCCCTTCTTTTCGCTCTCTATCCGGTTATTTATGATATTCAAAGTTATGTACCGGCAATGGCGGATGCCCCGGCGGCCGTAAATAGATTTTTGACGATTCCAGATCTGACAATTTCACCCTGGACGATGATCAGAAACAGCGGAGAGTATGGAGCGGCGCCTGCGGTAATCATTGTTACAGCCATCTTGCTTCCCGTGCTTTCTGCTCTTACACAGTATGGAAGTATCAGATTAAGCCAGGCTATATCAGGAAATGTGATCGATAAAGATAATCCGATGGCCAGCACTATGAAAACAATGAATGTAACGATGCCGTTGTTTTCCTTATATATTGTATTTACATTGCCTACAGGTATTGGTCTTTACTGGATCGTCAGCGCGGTAGTAAGATGTATCCAGCAGATTTTCATTAATAAACATCTTTCCAAGATTTCTGTTGATGAGCTGATCGAGAAAAATAAAGAGAAAGCGGAAAAGAAACAAAAGAAACGCGGAGAGAAAGCGGAACGGATCAATGCCATGGCTCAGACAAATACAAAAAGTCTGAGAGATTCCGCAAAAAGACAGGCCTCTTCTCTGAGCGAAAAGGAAAGAGAAGAAAAAGTAGAGAAGGCAAGAGCAAATATGCAGTACGCAAAAGAAGGAAGTCTTGCCGCAAAAGCTAATATGGTAAAGAAATTTAATGAAAATAAATAGAGGGGGCGCTTGTAATGGATGAGTATATTACTGTATCAGCGAAAACACTGGACGATGCGATCACAGACGCTTTAGTTGAACTTGGTGTTACCAGTGATCAGTTAGACTATATCGTAGTGGAAAAAGGAAGTGCCGGATTCCTTGGAATCGGAATGAAGCAGGCAGTGATCAAAGCCCGCAAAAAGCAGGTGGTTCCTGAGCCGGAAAAAGAAAAAGTACAGCCGGAAGAACAGCCTGAGAAAAAGAAAGAGTCAAATCGGCCGGAGAAAAGAAAACAGAAGAAGACTTCTCATCACAAAGAACATAGAGAACCAGAGACAGAAGAAAAGAAAGAAAAAGCAGAAAAGCCTGCAGAGAAGGAAAAAGAGATCGAGCTTGCTCCAGTAGAAGAGATTACCATAGAGACCTGCAGGAAATTTGTGCAGGGCGTCCTGGAAGCTATGCATATGGAAGATGTAGAAGTAACCGCCAAAGTAGATGAGGAAGGCGCTCTTTGCATCAATATGGATGGAAAAAATATGGGAATCCTCATCGGAAAAAGGGGACAGACCTTAGATTCTCTCCAGTATCTTACTAATAGAGTAGCAAATAAAATGCAGAGCGGTTATGTAAGAGTGAAGCTGGATACAGAGGATTACCGGAGAAGAAGGAAAGAAACTTTGGAGAATCTGGCAAAGAATATCGCCAGCAAAGTAAAAAGGACCAGAAGAACGGTAGCGTTAGAACCAATGAATCCATATGAAAGAAGAATCATCCATTCAGCGCTGCAGTCCGATCCCGCGGTTTCTACCCATAGTGAAGGGGAAGAACCTTACCGCAGAGTGGTTGTAACTCTGGTACGCAGATGATCACAAAGAATGAAGATAAAAAGGAAGAGAGTTTTCATCTCTTCCTTTTTTATCAGCACTTTATCTGATCTTGGATTATGGTCTTCAGCATTTGGCAGCTCTCTAGGAACCGTTTTCTTTCCGATTCTGAAAGTTCTAGTTCTTCCATAGGTTTTGCGCCTTCTTTGGAAATGACACATGGAACGCTGGTGAAGAGTCCGCTCTGCCCGTATTTTCCCTTAGGATCTACAGAACAGGGAAGAATCTTACGTTCATCTTTTAAGATCGCCTGAATGATCTGACAGGCGGCCATTCCGATTCCAAATTCTGTGCTTCCTTTGTGAAGAGCGATTTCACATCCTGCGGTGATGGTTTCCTTTTCAATCTCTTCCTTCTGGTCTTTGGTCAGAAGGTGATCGACAGGAATTGCCCCTGCTCTTGTCTGGGACCAAAGAATGGTCTGACTGTCTCCATGTTCCCCAATACAGTATCCGTGGATATCAGAAGGGGCTAAGTTAAGTGCTTTGGCAACTCTTGCCCGAAGGCGGGCGGAATCAAGAGCTGTTCCAGTTCCGATAACTTTGGCGTCAATGTGTCTGCTTACATAATATGCGATCAGGTCGCACGGATTCGTTAAGACCACCATGGTTCCCTTAAAATGATTTTTTTGGATTTCCGGAAGAATTTGATCGATCACAGCGATCGATCCGGAAAGCTCCTGAAGCCTATCTTCATCGCAGATTTTTCCACAGGCGGTCAATACGGCAATCTCCGCGTCAGCCAAGTCTTCATAACTTCCCCTGCGGATCAAAGTCTGCTTATCCAGGTAAGGCATCATATCTGCCAGATCCTGGATTTCTCCCCATTCCTTTTCTTTATTATAATCGATGCCTACAAGTTCATCCGCGATTCCACGAAGAGCCAGGATTTCCATAACATGAGCTCCCAAATGTCCAAGTCCGATCACTACTACTTTTCGCTTCATGCTGCTGCTCCTTTTGTATATTTCTGAAATGGATTACTCCCAGTTAATGCCAACGCCTGCTTCTACAGCCTTGTCATAGATTCTCCTGGCCGCTACCAGGTCCTGTGTGGCGACTCCTACAGTTTCAAATACGATGATTTCTTCATCGTTCTCTCTTCCAACCAACTCTCCTTTTATCACTTGTCCCAGATCGCCTGTAAAATCATCTTTTGTGATGGTGCCGTCCTCAAGAGGGATCAGAATGTCTCCTGATTCAGACAGGACGGCCTCTTCCGAGTCAAAATAGAGTTTGGAAGCGCGGGTCAGGATGGCGGGATCCATTTCCTGCATGTGAGGCTGATAGGCGCCAACACAGCTTATGGTGGCGCCTGCTTTGATCTTGGACGCGTCAAATACAGGTTTGGAGGATGGAGTGACGGTGATCACAAGATCTGCGTTGTCTACAGCCTCGTCAGAACTATTTACAGGAATGATCTTAGTGCCGTAGTCTTTTAATTCTTCCTGCATCCTTGCGGCAAATTCTTTTGTTCTTTCCAAATTCAAATCGAATACCCGGGCTTCTTCCAGATCTCTGACTGCTATCATGGCTTCCAACTGAGTCGCGGCCTGGCCCCCGGTTCCAATTAGAGCGCCGATCTTACAGTCTTTCTTAGCTAGCACATCAAAAGCGGCCCCAGAGGCGGCTCCTGTCCGAAGCTGCGTCACATAGGTTCCGTCCAGGACAGCGGTCACAATCCCGGTAGTTCCGTCGATCAAAAGAACCTGAGCCGGTGAGGATGGTTTTCCCTGGTCGATATTGTGAGGGAAAATGTTGATGATCTTCAAAGAAGCAGTGTCCATTTCACTTACGTAAGCAGGCATAAACAAGAAACATCCGTCGTATTTAGGAGCCTGGATATTGGTACGCAGCGGCGCTTCACATTTTCCGTCTACCACCAGAGTGAAAGCATATTTGTCTGCTTCGATAGCATCTTTGATGGTAAATACTTTTTTAATGTCCTCTCTTGATAATAACAGCATAGTTTTTCTCCTTCCTTTTTGGCACTATATTTTTAGAACTGGCTGGCCATTCTTGATGTGGACTGCCATCAGCTCTTTTACCCCTGATGTGTCGTGGTTTTCTAAAAGTTCTGTGATCTTTAAATGTTCTTCTATGGCTTCCTCCCAGTTGTTCTCGAATTTTCCGCCGAGAATAAGGACTCTCTTCTGCAAAAGCGCAATATTAGTCAGAAGTTTCTCAAACCATATATTTCCGCAGAACTGGCCGATCTTTGTATGAAATAGACATTCGTACTCGATCAGGTCGATATTCTTGTGATTTAGAAATGATTCTTTCTGGAGCTGGATAATTTTTCTTAATTCTTCACACTGTTCTTTGGAGGCGGATTCCGCAAGTATCCCAGCTACTTCTACTTCTACCAGATTCCTGGCCTGGACAGCGTCTTTGATGTCTTTTTCTGTGATCTTTGCCACCACAATACTTCTGGAGGAATTTATCTCTACTAACCCTTCATACTCTAATTGCTTTACGGCCGATCTTACCGGAGTCCGGCTGATAGCCAGTTCTTGGGCTAATTGTTCTTCCGTGAGAATCTGGCCTTGAAGGAATTCTCCGGTCACGATCGCTTCCTTCAATATTTCATAGGCACGCTGGGACAAGGATTTCTTATTTCCGATTTGTTTTAAAGCCATGTTCCTTCCCCTTCACTATTGTATATGTATTTGTATACAATTATAGATTTAAAAGAGATTTAAGTCAACCGTAATCTAACGTTTACAAGTTTCCGCAAAAACCTTATAATAAGAACATTGGATGGAAGGGAAAGGAGGGGGCTTATGGAAAGTCTTTTTTCTGAGACGATCGCCGCGATCTCAACAGGGATGAGCAATTCAGGCATTGGAATTGTGAGAATGACGGGACCGGATTCGTTTAAGATCATTGATAAAGTGTATCATGGGAAGAAGGAAAAGACACTCTCTTCCCAACAGTCCCACACCATTCATTATGGACATATCTTTGACCAGGAGGAAATGATCGATGAGGTTCTGGTCATGCTCATGCGGGGTCCTCATACCTATACCGGTGAAGATACGGTAGAAGTAAACTGCCATGGCGGCGTCTATGTAGTAAAAAGGGTTTTGGAAACTTTGATCCATGCCGGCGCAAGGCCTGCGGAGCCAGGGGAATTTACAAAACGCGCTTTTCTCAATGGAAAGCTGGATCTGTCTCAGGCAGAGGCGGTTGGCGATTTGATCACTTCCAAGAATGAATATGCGCTGCAAAGTTCTATCAGCCAGCTAAAAGGGAATATAAAGAAAAAAATAAGTGATATAAGAAATAAAATAATTTACCATACAGCTTTTATTGAGACTGCATTGGATGATCCGGAACACATCAGCGTAGATCATTATGGAGAAGAACTTCATGCTGTAACGGACGAATTGCTGGATCAGATCCGAAAGCTTCTGGATACTTACGATGATGGAAAGATGATCAAAGAAGGAATCCAGACGGTGATTCTGGGAAAACCAAACGTGGGGAAATCCTCTCTTCTGAATGTGCTTACAGGCGAGGAACGGGCCATTGTCACAGACATTGCCGGAACCACTAGGGATGTTTTAGAAGAACATATTAATCTGAAAGGTATATCTTTGAATGTTCTGGATACCGCGGGAATCCGCCAGACGGACGATATTGTGGAAAAGATCGGTGTAGACAGGGCAAGGGAGTATGCGGAGAAAGCGGACCTTTTGATTTGTGTTATTGACGCCTCCACTGGGCTGGATGAAAATGATCTGGATATTTTGAAAATGATAGAAAGAAAACCTTCTGTCATCTTGTTAAATAAAAGCGATCTGGATATGCTGGTAACGGCTGAGGATATTAAGAAAACTCTATTTGCAATAAATCCTGCAAAATTTACGAAAGGATTCCTGGAGAATCTACCTATAATTGAGATTTCAGCCAAGAAAATTCTCGGAATTGATGAATTTGAGAGGGTTATTGAGAAATTGTTTTTTGCAGGAAAACTTTCATTTAATGATGAGATTTATATTACAAATATCCGGCATAAGACGGCTCTGGAAAATGCCCTTCATTCTCTGCAAAAGGTAAATGAGAGTATTGAAGCTGGGATGCCGGAGGATTTTTATTCCATCGATCTGATGGATGCGTATGAAGAGCTTGGAAGTATCACAGGGGAAACGGTAGGTGAAGATTTGATAAATGAAATATTCAGCAAATTCTGTATGGGAAAGTAAAGACCGCTATGATGTAGCTGTGATCGGAGCGGGACATGCCGGATGTGAAGCGGCTCTTGCCTGTGCGCGGCTTGGGTTCCGTACGATCGTATTTACAGTCAGCATCGACAGTATTGCTTTGATGCCCTGCAATCCTAACATTGGAGGAAGTTCCAAGGGTCATCTGGTAAGAGAGGTGGACGCCCTTGGCGGGGAGATGGGGAAGGTGATCGACCGCACCTTTATCCAGTCCAAAATGCTGAACCGTTCCAAAGGCCCGGCGGTACATTCCCTTCGGGCGCAGGCGGATAAGAACCGTTACAGCCGGACTATGCGCCAAGTTCTGGAGAATCAGGAGAATCTGGAGATCAAGCAGGCGGAAGTAGTAAATATATTAACGGAGGATGGGAAAGTGACTGGAGTCCAGATTTATTCTGGTATGATCTTTCCCTGCCGTGCCGTTATCTTATGTACCGGAACTTATCTGAAATCCCGCTGTATCTACGGGGACGTCAGTACGAATACGGGACCAAACGGACTGCAGGCGGCCAATCATTTGACAGACTGCTTAAAAGAAATGGGAATCAAAATGTACCGTTTTAAAACAGGGACTCCTGCCAGGATCGACCGTAATTCTGTAGATTTTTCTAAAATGGAAGAACAATTTGGAGATGAGCGTATTGTGCCTTTTTCCTTTACCACGGATCCCGAAGACGTACAGATCGATCAGGTTTCCTGCTGGCTTACTTATACCAACGAGAAGACCCATGAGATCATCCGGAATAATCTGGACCGCTCTCCTCTCTTCTCCGGAATGATCGAGGGAACGGGCCCCAGATACTGTCCTTCTATTGAAGATAAGGTTGTGAAATTCGCGGATAAAAACAGGCATCAGGTATTTATCGAACCGGAAGGCTTGGAGACCAATGAGATGTATATCGGAGGAATGTCCAGTTCTCTTCCGGAAGATGTTCAGTATGAGATGTATCGGACGGTTCCAGGTCTTGAGCATGTAAGGATCGTAAGGAACGCTTACGCTATCGAATACGATTGTATAGACGCCAGACAGTTGAAGCCGTCCCTGGAATTCCGGAATATAGAAGGACTTTTCAGCGGAGGACAATTCAACGGAAGTTCTGGTTATGAGGAGGCTGCCGCTCAAGGACTGGTAGCGGGAATCAATGCCGCTCTGAAACTTCAGGGGAAAGAGCCGCTGATCATCGATCGCTCGGAAGCCTATATCGGCGTCCTGATCGATGACCTTGTTACAAAGGAAAGTAAAGAGCCTTACCGGATGATGACCTCCCGCGCGGAATACCGCCTGCTGCTAAGGCAGGACAATGCGGATCAGCGGCTGACAGAAAAAGGATACCAGGTTGGGCTGATCAGCCGGGAACGTTATGAAAGATTGTTAAAGAAAGAACAATATATTGCGGAAGAGATACACCGATTGCAGCATACGAATATTGGAACCAGTTCTTCTGTAAATGAGATGCTGAAACAATATAATAGTACTCCCCTGTCTTCAGGGATCACACTTGCGGAATTGATCCGCAGGCCGGAACTTTCTTATGAGATCCTGGGGCCTTTAGATTCTGACAGACCAGTTTTTCCACCAGATCTGAGTGAAGAAATAGGGGAACAGGTAAATATTTCTATTAAATATGAGGGATATATCAAACGGCAGGAAAAGCAGGTAGAACAATTCCAGAAATTAGAGAAGAAGCGGATACCAGAGGATATTGATTACGATAAAGTTAACAGTCTCAGGATCGAGGCGGTCCAGAAACTGAAAGAGTACCGTCCTGTTTCGATCGGACAGGCGTCCAGGATATCCGGGGTCTCTCCGGCGGATATATCGGTGTTGTTAATATACCTGGGAGGGGTATATGGAAAGGAAAAATAGAGTGACAGAAGATCAGAAAAAATTTTTGAAGGAAAGTATAGAAGTGTTTCCTGTGAAACTGACAGATTCTATGGTCCGGCAGTTTTTGGATTATTATGAGATCCTTATTGAGTGGAATCAAGTTATGAACCTGACAGCGATCGTAGATTATCAGGAAGTAGTAAAAAAGCATTTCGTAGACAGTATTTCTCTTGTGAATGTAATGGATTTAAATCATGGGCAAAAAGTGATCGATATAGGTACTGGGGCCGGTTTCCCTGGAATTCCTCTGAAGATTCTTTTTCCAGAACTTGAGGTCACGCTTTTGGACTCTCTGAATAAGAGGATACGGTTTTTGAATGAAGTCATAGACCGGCTGAATCTGTCAGGAATAGAGACAATCCATGGAAGAGCTGAAGATTACGCGAGAAGAAAAGAATATCGCGAACAATTTGATCTCTGTGTATCCAGGGCAGTCGCTAACCTTTCTACTCTTTCCGAATATTGCATTCCCTATATTAAGCGCGGCGGCTTTTTTATCTCTTATAAGTCCGGGGATGTTGATGGAGAATTAAAAGCTTCTGAGAAGGCGGTAAACATTTTGGGAGGAAAGCTGGAAGATGTTTTAAAATTTTCATTGCCAGGAACAGATATCAATAGATCTTTTGTAAAGATTAAAAAAATTGAAATGACGAAAAAGAAGTATCCACGGAAAGCTGGACTTCCAGGAAAAGAGCCATTGTAATTTACAATGGCTCTTCTTCTTGCTGTGAAAATAAAATATTGACCTGTTCTAAGAATTTATCGGGCTCTTCTAATTGAGGAAGATATTTTGTTCCTTTTATAGAAGCAACCTCAATGGAAGGAAGGATTTCCTTGTACTCTTCCGCTGTTTCCTGGTACAGATCTTCTTCTCCGCTAATAATGAAGATACTGTTGTTGATCGAATTTAAACAGTGCTTCATATTGACAGTTGTATAGCGGCCGATCTGACTGGAAAAAAGATATTTGCAGACGGCCCCGCCAGAATGTGAACATTCGTAATACGTCTTTATCATTTCTGAAGTCACGTTTTCTGAGTGATAGAAATATTTTTCTTTAAATAAAGACTCTATATTTTTCTCTTTTACAAACATATTATATAAAAATGTTCCGAATACAGGAGTATTGATCATCCATGTCAGCATTTTGCTCCTTTTATTAGGAATCCGCCCCAATTGTTTTATGTCAATAGGGTTAATAAGTATCATTTCATCAATAATGTCTGGTTCCGTTTGACATGCGCCGGCTGTAAATGAGCAAGATTCTCCTGTGGAAATAATCTTCGTCTTCTCTCCTATTACGTGCTTAATAAAATCAAGTACTAATTGAACGAAAAGATAATTGGTGTAAGTAATATTTGGTTTATCGGAACGTCCGCATCCAGGGAGATCAATGGTATATACAGTATAGTTTTTGGATAAATCTTTTGCAATTTTATTCCATTCATATCCCGAACTATATACAGAAAGATCATGGATAAGAAGAAGGGGAGTTCCCTCACCTTTTTTTGTATAATAAATTCTTCCAAACTTCCATTCGTAAAAGCTGCCTGGAGGATTGTTTAGAAGATCATCAACAGTAGCTGAAAGGAAGATGAATTTATTTATCAGGTGTATTGTTACAGTGCTTAAGACGGCCAGAGAAGTTCCGGCAACAAGCTTCTTTTTCCAACTCATGTTTTCACACCTTTCTTATCATAATAATATTGAAAATTTAAAACCGAAGGGTATTTAAAATTCTTGATATTATTATACTACATAGAAAGTGCTATATCAAATGTTTCACGTGAAACATTTGTGATTTTCTTCGACAGATATTTTGATAAACATAGATAAAAGAGATAATGTTTCACGTGAAACATTTGGTATAAACAGAAAAAATATGTTTCACGTGAAACATTTGGTAGATAAGAAATTGAAAAAGTGTTATACTAATTTTAAGTCTAAAGAAAGGTGATATAATATGGGAAGAATCATAGCCATCGCGAACCAAAAAGGCGGAGTTGGAAAGACCACTACAGCAATTAATCTGTCTTCATGCCTTGCTGAAAAAGGGAAAAAAGTTCTGGCGGTAGATATGGATCCGCAGGGGAATATGACAAGCGGTCTTGGCGTAGATAAGAATGTCATCGAAGATACAATCTATGATCTGATCATAGGAGAATCCACAATAAAAGAAGTGCTAAAAGAAAATATTATGGAAAATCTTGATATTATTCCCGCAAACATTGATCTTTCCGCTGCGGAAATAGAATTGATTGATGTAGAAGAAAAGGAGTATATCGTAAGGAATATCATTCAAGAAATTAAAGATGAATACGACTATATTATTATAGATTGTCCGCCTTCTTTAAGTATGCTTACCATCAATGCGATGACAACAGCCACATCCGTACTGGTTCCTATTCAATGTGAATATTATGCTTTGGAAGGATTGAGTCAGCTTATTCATACAGTAGATCTTGTAAAAAGCAGACTAAATCCGGAATTAGAGATTGAGGGTGTGGTTTTTACAATGTACGATGCGAGAACAAATTTATCACTCCAAGTAGTGGAAAATGTAAAAGATAATTTACACCAGAATATTTATAAAACCATCATACCCAGAAATATTCGTCTCGCTGAAGCGCCGAGTTATGGAATTCCGATCAATCAATATGATCCGAAATCGGCAGGTTCTGAAAGCTATATGAGATTAGCCGAGGAAGTTATCAACAGAGAGACGGATCAATAAAGCAGAAGGGGGAATGACATATGGCGGTCAAAAAGAAAGGACTGGGAAAAGGATTAGACAGTCTGATTCCTGATAATAAGCCAATTAAGACAGAAACAGCAAATTCATCTAATAGATCGGAAGAAATAAAATCTGGTGAACAGATGATGAATATAAATATGGTTGAACCAAATAGAGAACAGCCAAGAAAAAAATTTGAAGAGGACGCTCTTCTTGAACTGGCAGACTCCATCAAACAGTTTGGCGTACTTCAGCCCCTTCTTGTAAGAAAAAGAAAAGACTACTATGAGATCATCGCGGGCGAAAGAAGATGGCGTGCGGCAAAGTTGGCAGGCATAAAAGAAGTTCCCGTGATCATTAAAGATTACAGCGAACAGGAAATTGTGGAAATTGGCCTGATTGAAAATATTCAAAGAGAAAACCTGAATCCGATTGAAGAAGCAATGGCCTTTAAAAAGCTGTTAGAGGAATTTCATCTGAAACAAGATGAAGTCGCGGAACGCGTATCGAAGAGCCGGACAGCTGTCACTAATTCCATGCGTCTTTTAAAGCTGGACGAAAGAGTACAGCAGATGATCGTTGATGATATGATTTCTACAGGACATGCAAGAGCCTTATTGGCTATTGACGACCATGAACAGCAGTATGACCTTGCAGGAAGAGTATTTGATGAAAAGCTGAGCGTCCGGGAGACAGAAAAATTAGTGAAGGATATTAAAAATCCTAAGAAACCAAAAGCAAAGAAAGTTGTTCAGAATGAATTCGTCTATACAGATCTTGAAAATAGAATGATAGAGGCGCTAGGAACAAAGGTCAGCATATCAGCAAAAGGAAATGGAAAAGGAAAAATAGAAATAGAATATTATTCTGACAAAGAACTAGAACGTATGTTCGATATGATCGTAAGCCTTGGAAAGGAAGATTAAAGATATATGGAAAATAGTATACTGAATTCACTTGGAATAGATCCGGCATTTATTTTTTTATTTATGCTGCTTTTATTTATCGTATTGTTTCTGCTCTATGTAAATGTTACAATGAAATACAACCGACTAAAGAGCAGTTATATGTCGTTTATGCGGGGGAAAGATGGGAAAACTTTAGAAGAAAGCATGCAGGAAAGATTTGCGGAAGTAGACGCCATCTTAAAAATAACAAAGCAGAACCGGTCAGACATCCGTGAGATCAGCCGGAAAATAGAGAGAAATTATCAGAAACTTGGAATTATCAAATACGACGCCTTTAACGAAATGGGAGGAAAACTAAGTTTCGCTCTGGCAATGCTGGATGGCAAGAATAACGGATGGGTGATCAACGCCATGCATAGCCGCGAAGGATGCTATACCTACGTAAAAGAAATCGTGAAAGGAGAAAGTTACGTAGAATTGGCGGAGGAAGAAGCAGAAGCGTTGGACAAAGCTATTTATCAAGATCCCTATAACATTGAACCAAAGGAAAAATAAGAGTAGGAGGAGAAAAAATGTTAGACATTAAATTTGTGAGAATGAATCCAGATGTAGTTAAGGAAAATATCAAAAAAAAGTTTCAGGATGAAAAACTTCCGCTGGTAGATGAGGTATTAGAATTAGATAAAAAGAATAGAGATATTAAGCAGGAAGTAGAAGCGCTCCGCGCGGATCGGAATAAGATCTCTAAAGAGATCGGAGCCTGCATGGCCCAGGGGAAGAAAGAAGAAGCTGAAGAATTGAAAAAGAAAGTTCAGGCTAACGCTGACAGGGTAGAAACACTTTCCGCGGAAGAAAAGGATGTAGAAGCCAGGATTAAAAAAATCATGATGACAATCCCCAATATTATCGATCCTTCTGTTCCGATCGGAAAAGACGATAGTGAAAATGTAGAGATTGAAAAATTTGGAGAGCCGGCAGTGCCGGATTTTGAAATTCCGTATCATACAGAGATTATGGAAAGTTTTAACGGAATTGATCTGGAAAGCGCGGGAAAAGTTGCGGGAAATGGTTTTTATTATCTGATGGGAGATATCGCAAGATTACATTCCGCAGTGATCGCTTACGCGAGAGACTTTATGATCGACCGGGGCTTTACCTACTGCATCCCTCCATTTATGATCCGGAGCAATGTAGTGACCGGAGTAATGAGTTTCGCCGAAATGGACGCCATGATGTATAAGATCGAGGGAGAAGACCTGTATCTTATTGGTACCAGTGAACATTCTATGATCGGTAAATTTATTGATTCCATGCTGACAGAGGATCAGCTTCCTCAGACGTTGACCAGCTATTCTCCCTGTTTCCGCAAAGAAAAAGGAGCGCACGGAATCGAGGAGAGAGGCGTATACCGTATCCATCAGTTTGAGAAACAGGAAATGATCGTTGTCTGCAAACCGGAAGACAGTATGTTCTGGTATGATAAATTATGGCAGAATACCGTAGATTTATTCCGTTCACTGGATATTCCGGTACGGACACTGGAATGTTGTTCCGGCGATTTGGCTGATCTGAAAGTAAAATCCTGCGATGTAGAAGCATGGTCTCCTAGACAGAAGAAGTACTTTGAAGTAGGAAGCTGCTCTAATTTAGGAGATGCTCAGGCAAGACGTCTTGGCATCCGGGTAAAGGGAGCGGACGGAAATAAATACTTCGCTCACACATTAAACAATACGGTCGTAGCGCCGCCGAGAATGTTGATCGCTTTCCTGGAAAATAATCTTCAGGAAGACGGTTCTGTAAGAATACCAGAAATTCTTCGTCCATATATGGGAAATATGACAGAAATCCGAAGGAAATAGCGAGTAAAGACGCTATTGATTCTATAAAAATGAGGGAAAGAATATGCATCAGTACCTGGACGCCATCGGCTTTCACAATGTAAAAACAAAAAAACAATTGTATGAAATCTTGACACAGGTAGAAACATCATTTACTCAGCATGAACTGATTTCTCAGGAAGAGGGCATAGATTTTTGTGAATATAAAAAAGAATATGCTCCAGGAATAGGGATTTCAGCATGTGGAGATATAGATTTGGATGAATGTTTTAAAAGGCAGTATTATTTCCCTTATTTTATTGGAACGGGAGTCACATCTTACGCGGACGTGACAATGGAAAAACGTATCGACCGGGACGCGTATGTGGGGATCTGTGAAGATATCAAGATCGGCATTAGCCTGATCTTCCATCTGCAGAATATGGCAGAGTATATGAAAGAGCGGCAGATGAGCAAAACAACTGTCAAATATTCATCTGTTACACTGGCCGGACTGTGCAAAAAGGGCACCGTCCTTCTGCCAGTGCAAAAAGACGCGATGCAGCAGCGCCAGCAGCAGGAAGAGGTGCAGAACCGGATGATGTTATTAAGCGCTGCCAAAAGCGGGGATCCGGAAGCGATAGAGAGTCTGACGCTGGACGATATTGATACATACTCGAAAGTCTCCAGAAGGCTGGTCACAGAAGATATCTTCAGCATTGTGGACACCTATATTATGCCTTATGGGGTAGAGTGCGACAGTTATTCTATCCTCGGCACTATTCAAGAGTTTCATGCAGTGGAAAATGAGATGTCCGGCGAGGAGATCACGATCATGCGTATGGAAGTAAATGGACTTACCTTCGACGTATGCGCGCCTTCCGCCCAGATTATGGGAGAACCAGCCCCCGGCCGCAGATTCAAAGGAAATATCTGGCTTCAAGGCAGGATAAATTTTTAAGTAGTGTTTGACAAGTTCTATGGAAATGCAGTATAATTGTTGGGCATGAAAAAGTTCCCTTAGTTAAATGGATATAACAAGCGCCTCCTAAGCGCTAGTTGTGAGTTCGATTCTCGCAGGGAACGCTGGAAAGAGTGAAAATGATTGGAAATATCATTTTCACTCTTTTTTTGATAATTGAAAAAATTTGTTTTCTGGTAATAAAATGACAAATATGGTAAAATCTAATGTAGATGAGGCAGCGACGCTTCAGACGAACAGGAGCCAAAGGAAATGAAAAACCAATGGATAAAAAGGGGAAAGAGAATTTTCCCAATTATGCTGTTATTCATTGTTTTGCTCGCAGGTACAGAGGCAGACGTATACGCAACTGGAATACAGAACCAGGAAGAAGAAGCTTCGGAGGAAGAACTGACCGATGAGGAGAAACAGGCAGCGCTGTTAAAAGAAATCTATGAGATGCCAGTCCAGACAAATGAACTGGAGGGCTGGCCCCAAGGACCGGGAACTTACGGAGATGCGGCCATCGTTATGGAAGCTGGAACAGGTTCTATCCTCTATGGGAAAAATATTGATGATCATGAATATCCAGCCAGCATCACGAAAGTATTGACTGCTCTGGTAGCGTTAGAGAATGGAAATATGGAAGACCCCGTGGTCTTTTCTCATGATTGTGTTTCTTTCCTGCAGCCGGGAGATTCCTCCGTTGGCCTGAAAGAAGGAGATCAGATCACACTGGAGCAGGCGCTGCATGCTACGCTTCTGGCCTCTGCCAATGAGGCTGCCTATGCGGTTGGAGAAAATGTGGGGAAGAATACGGGTCACGATTATAACTGGTTTCTTGAGCAAATGAACGCTCAATGCAAGCTGTTAGGCGGTAATAATTCTCATTTTGCGAATACAAATGGGCTGCATGATCCAAATCATTATACCTGCGCCAGAGATATGGCTCTGATCGGAAGTGAATTATTTAAGTATCCAGAATTTTTTCAGATCGTACAGACTCACCAATATGAGATTCCGGCCTCAGCTACCTGCGAAGAACACATTTTCCAGCAAAAGCATAAAATGCTGAATCCGAACAACAG
Organism: uncultured Mordavella sp.; assembly: GCA_902406105.1. Classification (GTDB taxonomy): domain Bacteria; phylum Bacillota; class Clostridia; order Lachnospirales; family Lachnospiraceae; genus Massilistercora. Next base: position 35,097 of record CABPCP010000005.1, on the reverse strand, counting down.
CAATTATTACCAATACGCTGTAGGCGGAAAAACAGGATATACTTCCGATGCGCTGAATACGCTGATCACAATGGCGGATAACGGAGAGACGCAGCTAGTATGCGTGGTACTGCGGTCCCAGAGCGGACACCACTATACAGATACCAGGAACCTGTTTGATTACGCGTTTCAGAATTTTACCAAGACACCCGTCGCGGGAAACGAAACATCGGAAGACATAGGAGAGATTCTGGATGAAGAAGGCACAGGATATGTGATGCTGCCAAAAGGGGTGGAATTTTCCGACTTGGATATGGAGATCGTACCGGATGATAAAAATAACGGACAGGCAACATTGAATTATACCTATGAGGGAAACCCGGTAGGAACAGCCCGCGCGAAATTAAGCGATTCCTACATCCAGGAACATACCGCAAAGATTGAGAAACTGGGCACAAATGCAGCGCAGGGAGAGAATGGAAGAGGAACCGTTGAGACAATCGTCTTGTGCGGGGCCTGTGTCCTGCTGGCTGTGCTGATCGTGGTATTCATTTGGCTGATCCTGCGGATGAAGAGACGAAAAAAATATAGAAGACATATGAAACACCGGAAATGATCAATTAGGGCCGGGGGATTTTTAAAAATCCCCCGGCCCTAATTAAAAATGCCCTGTCCCTAATTGAAAAAAGCCTTGACGGAATCGGCCATTTTTGGCTATAATAATACAGCATATAGAAAGACTTTGACGAAGACAGTAGATTGTATCAGAAAATCAAAGAGAGCCGGGGCAGGTGGGAGCCTGGTATGAGTAGGATACAATTGAATATCACTTCCGAGTCGCGGTTTCTGAAAAGCAGGCTGTTTTGCCTAGTAGGAACTGACGGATTTCCCCCGTTACAGGGAAAGCATATGTTGGTATGTTTAGGTGGTTTATAAACGTTAGCTCTGGCTTTCGTCCTATACAGGACGGAAGCTTTTTTTATCAAAAAGGGACAGGGCATTTTTAATTAGGGCCGGGGGATTTTTAAAAATCCCCCGACCCCAACTGAAAAAGGAGGTCAATCATGTACAAGAAAGTTTCTACGGACCTGAACTTTGTGGACCGGGAGAAGGCCACCGAGAAGTTCTGGGAAGAAAATCACATTTTTGAAAAGAGTATGGAAGAGCGGGATGGCAATGAGATTTATATGTTTTACGACGGCCCTCCAACGGCCAACGGTAAGCCTCATATCGGCCATGTGCTTACCCGGGTCATCAAGGATATGATCCCTCGTTACCGTACCATGAAGGGGTACGAAGTGCCCAGAAAAGCAGGATGGGATACCCATGGGCTTCCGGTTGAGCTGGAAGTAGAGCGCGCCCTTGGCCTGGACGGCAAGGAGCAGATTGAGGAGTATGGCCTGGAGCCTTTTATCGATAAATGTAAGGAAAGTGTCTGGAAATACAAAGGTATGTGGGAGGATTTCTCTGCTACCGTTGGTTTCTGGGCAGATATGGAGCATCCTTATGTTACGTATCATAATGACTATATTGAGTCTGAATGGTGGGCGCTGAAGCAGATCTGGGAGAAGGGCCTTTTGTACAAAGGCTTTAAGATCGTGCCTTACTGCCCTCGCTGCGGAACGCCTCTTTCCGCTCAGGAAGTGGCCCAGGGTTATAAAGATGTGAAGGAACGCTCTGCTATCGTCCGCTTCAAGGTGATCGGCGAGGATGCCTATTTCCTGGCATGGACCACCACGCCATGGACCCTGCCTTCTAATATCGGTCTGTGCGTAAACCCGGAGGAAGACTACGCAAAGGTAAAGGCGGCCGATGGAAATGTATACTATATGGCCTGTGCTCTTCTGGATACCGTGCTCGGAGGTCTGGCAGCGAAAGCCGCCGGAGCTGAAGCGGCGGAAGCGGACGGCGATAAAGCGCCGGATTATGAGATCTTGGAGACTTACAAAGGAAAAGATCTGGAATACAAGGAGTATGAGCCTCTGTATCAGTGCGCGGCAGACTGCGCGGCAAAACAGAATAAGAAAGCCTTCTTTATCACCTGCGATACTTACGTAACCCTGACCGATGGTACTGGCGTGGTACACATTGCGCCGGCCTTTGGTGAGGACGATGCTAAGGTGGGCCGCAGGTACGATATGCCTTTCGTTCAGTTGGTAGACGAGAAAGGAAATATGGGCGAGACTACTCCATTTGCCGGCCTGTTCGTGAAGAAAGCGGATCCGGAGGTATTAAAGGACCTGGAGGCGAGAGGCCTTCTCTTCGACGCGCCTAAGTTTGAACACAGCTATCCTCACTGCTGGCGGTGTGATACGCCCCTGATCTACTATGCCCGCGAATCCTGGTTCATCAATATGACGGCGGTGAAAGACGACCTGATCGCCAACAACAATACCATCAACTGGATTCCGGAGAGCATCGGCAAGGGACGGTTTGGCGACTGGCTGGAAAATGTCCAGGATTGGGGCATAAGCCGGAACCGTTACTGGGGGACTCCTTTAAATATCTGGGAGTGCGAGTGCGGCCATCAGCACTCCATCGGAAGCATCGCGGAATTGAAGGAAATGTCCGATAACTGCCCGGATGATATCGAACTGCATCGTCCGTATATCGACGGTGTAACCATCAAATGTCCGAAATGCGGCAAAGAAATGCACAGAGTTCCGGAAGTGATCGACTGCTGGTTTGATTCAGGCGCTATGCCGTTTGCCCAGCATCACTATCCTTTCGAGAACCAGGAATTATTTGAGAAACAGTTCCCGGCAGACTTTATTTCCGAGGCGGTGGACCAGACCAGAGGATGGTTCTACTCCCTGCTGGCCATCTCTACCCTGATCTTTAACAAAGCGCCTTACAAGAACGTTATCGTTTTAGGACACGTACAGGATGAAAACGGCCAGAAGATGAGCAAATCTAAAGGAAACGCGGTAGATCCGTTTGATGCCCTGGAGAAATACGGAGCAGACGCGATCCGTTGGTATTTCTATGTGAACAGCGCGCCCTGGCTGCCCAACCGCTTCCATGGGAAAGCAGTTGTGGAAGGACAGAGAAAATTCATGGGAACACTGTGGAATACCTATGCCTTCTTCGTTCTGTACGCAAATATCGATGAATTTGACGCAACGAAATACACATTGGAATACGATAAATTATCCGTAATGGATAAATGGCTCCTGTCTAAGTTAAATACCGTGATCAGAACGGTGGACGATGACCTGAATAATTATCGGATCCCGGAGGCCGCAAGAGCGCTTCAGGAGTTCGTAGATGATATGAGCAACTGGTATGTAAGAAGAAGCCGTGACCGTTTCTGGGCAAAAGGCATGGAGCAGGATAAGATCAACGCTTACATGACTCTTTATACGGCTCTGGTCAATATCAGCAAAGCGGCGGCGCCTATGATTCCATTCATGACGGAGGAGATCTATCAGAATCTGGTGCGCAGCATTGATCCGGAGGCGCCGGAGAGTATCCATCTATGCGACTTCCCTGCGGCGGATGAAAGCCAGATCGATCAGGAACTGGAGTCTAATATGGAGAAAGTCCTGAAGCTGGTAGTCATGGGCCGCGCCTGCCGGAACACAGCGAATATCAAGAACCGTCAGCCTATTGGCCAGATGTATGTGAAGGCGGGATTTGACCTTCCTGAATTTTATCAGGAGATCGTCAGAGACGAGCTGAATGTAAAAGAAATTACATTTACTCAGGAAGTCCGCGCGTTTACTTCATATACATTTAAACCACAGTTAAAGACAGTAGGACCTAAATATGGTAAAATGTTAGGCGGGATCAAGACCACGTTAAGCCAGATCGATGGAAATGCCGCCATGGATGAGCTAAACGCGAACGATTCTCTGAAACTGGATGTAAACGGGCAGCAGATCACCTTATTCCGAGAAGACCTTTTGATCGAGACCGCTCAGACAGAAGGATATGTGTCAGAAGACGATAATGGAATTACGGTTGTATTGGACACTAATCTGACGGAAGAGCTTCGGCGAGAAGGGTTTGTACGAGAGATCATCAGTAAAGTACAGACTATGCGCAAGGAGGCCGGATTCGAGGTTATGGATAAGATCGGCGTTACCTATGAGGGAACTGACCGGGCGGAAGAAATATTTGCGGAGAACGCAGAAGAGATCGGTCAGGAAACACTGGCTCTTACCGTGGAGAAATCATCCCCATCAGGCTATGTGAAGGAATGGAAGATCAACGGAGAAAAGGTGACTCTTGGAGTAGAGAAAAAATAATCAAGCCCGCGGCGCAACTGACGAAGGGAAGGAATAAGTGAAAATGTATAATCCAAGATTTGAAAAGGAAATATTTAAGAAAGAAGTTATCAATAACGTTAAGACTTTGTTTCGGAAAACCATTGAGGAGGCCACGCCTCAGCAGCTGTTTCAGGCTGTATCTTACGCGGTAAAGGAGGCGATCATCGATGACTGGATCGCTACTCAGAAGCAGTTTGAGAAGGACGATCCTAAGATGGTCTACTATATGTCTATGGAATTCCTGCTGGGACGCGCCCTTGGAAATAATCTGATCAATATGACGGCCTATAAGGAAGTCAAAGAAGCTCTGGATGAGATGGGCATTGATCTGAACGTCATCGAGGATCAGGAACCAGACCCAGCGCTGGGAAATGGAGGTCTGGGACGGCTGGCCGCCTGTTTCCTGGACTCCCTGGCAACTCTGGGATATGCGGCCTATGGCTGCGGTATTCGGTACCGGTACGGAATGTTCAAGCAGAAGATCGAAGATGGTTATCAGGTAGAAACACCGGACAACTGGCTCAAAGACGGGAATCCTTTTGAACTGAGACGGCCGGAGTATGCTAAGGAGATCCGGTTTGGGGGAAATATCCGGGTAGAATATGATGAGACCGGCAGGACCCATTTCGTGCAGGAAAATTATGAATCGGTTCTCGCGGTTCCCTATGATTATCCAATCGTTGGTTATGGGAATCATATAGTCAATACGCTCCGGATCTGGGATGCGGAGCCGATCGTGGACTTCCAGCTGGATTCCTTTGACCGGGGCGACTATCACAAAGCGGTAGAGCAGCAGAACCTGGCCAAAACGATCGTAGAGGTGCTCTATCCTAATGACAACCATTACGCGGGGAAAGAACTGCGTCTGAAGCAGCAGTATTTCTTCATCTCCGCGAGTATCCAGGCGGCAATTGTCAAATATAAGAAGGCCCACGATGATATTATGAAGCTGCCAGAGAAGGTAACGTTCCAGATGAACGATACCCATCCCACCGTGGCGGTAGCGGAACTTATGAGGATTCTTCTGGATGAGGAAGGATTGGGATGGAATGAGGCGTGGGAGATTACGACTAAGACCTGCGCTTATACCAATCATACGATTATGGCGGAGGCTCTTGAGAAATGGCCCATCGACTTGTTTTCTCGATTGCTGCCAAGAATCTACCAGATCGTACAGGAGATCGACCGTCGGTTTGTAGAACAGATCCGCAGACAGTATCCGGGAGATGAAGGAAAGGTAAAACGGATGGCGATCTTAATGGACGGCCAGGTAAGAATGGCGCATTTGGCTATCGTAGCAGGCTATTCTGTAAACGGAGTGGCCAGACTTCATACAGAGATCTTGAAGCATCAGGAACTGAAGGATTTCTATGAAATGATGCCGGAGAAATTTAACAATAAGACCAACGGAATTACCCAGAGGCGGTTCTTGATGCACGGGAATCCGCTTCTGGCAGACTGGGTGACGGATAAACTTGGAACGAAGGACTGGATCACGGATCTGTCCCTTATGTCCGGCTTGAAAAAATGGGTCGATGACAAAGAAGTACTGAAAGAATTCATGAGCATCAAGTATAAAAATAAGGAACGTCTGGCAGACTATATTTTAAAACACAATGGAATTGAGCTGGATCCAAGATCCATCTTCGACGTCCAGGTAAAACGGCTTCATGAGTATAAACGTCAGCTTTTGAATATTCTTCATGTGATGTATCTGTATAACCAGATCAAGGAACACCCGGAGAAGAGTTTCTATCCCAGAACCTTTATCTTTGGGGCCAAAGCTTCTGCGGGTTATATCCGGGCAAAACAGATCATCAAACTGATCAACTCTGTGGCGGATGTGATCAACAATGACCGCAGTATCAACGGCAAGCTGAAAGTTGTATTTATCGAGGATTACCGAGTTTCTAACGCAGAACTTATTTTTGCGGCGGCAGACGTGAGCGAACAGATTTCCACTGCTTCTAAAGAGGCTTCCGGAACAGGAAATATGAAATTTATGCTGAACGGAGCTCCAACGCTTGGAACCATGGACGGAGCGAATGTGGAGATCGTGGAGGAAGTCGGCCGGGAGAATGCGTTTATCTTTGGATTAAGTTCTGACGAAGTCATTCATTTTGAGCAGTATGGAGGATACGATCCAAGAGAGATCTACAACAATGATCCTCAGATACGCCGGGTGGTAGATCAGTTGGTAGACGGAACCTACGCTCACGGGAATACAGAGATGTACCGGGATCTTTACAACTCATTGCTGAACAGTGTTCAGGGAAACCGGGCGGATATGTATTTTATTCTGAAAGATTTCCGGGCGTACGCCCAGGCGCAGGAGCAGGTGGAGGCGGCTTACCGGGATCAGGACCGCTGGGCCAGGATGGCGCTTTTACAGACGGCAAGCTGCGGGAAATTTTCTTCCGACCGGACGATCCAGGAGTACGTAGACGATATTTGGCATTTGGATAGGCTTACAGTGGAGGTATAAGAATGGAAGTTGGGGGCAACGGTTTCCTGCTCACCCTTTTTATGAGCTATTTTTTGATCTTTGCTGTGCTTGGCATCGGCTGGCTGGCCGGCTATATCTTAAGAGGTGTGGGGATGTATACGATGGGGAAAAGGCGCGGGATGAACTATCCCTGGCTGGCATTTGTCCCCTACGCGAGAACCTATTTTCAAGGGGAACTATGCGGAACCCTGCATTTTGGGAAAAGAGATCTGAAGAGTCCAGGACTGTGGCTGTTAGTGATTCCCGTGGTGGGAAGCCTGGTCATGAGCGTATTTACCATCTTCATTGTGGGCGGCGTGGTGCTGGAAGTGTCAAATCTCATTTTCCGCGCCTACGATTATTCGGAGGCATACCGGAATTACCAGGGCGGAGCGTCTGGAGCAGGGCTGTTTCTGATGCTGATCGGAATTATTATGCTGACGCTGCTGTCTGTAGCGGTAAGCGCTATGACAGCTGCGCTTCAGATTTTGGTAAACCGTCAGATATTTAAAAGGTATACGGATGATAATTATGCCCTGCTTCATGGAGTGCTGGGGGTTTTCATTCCGCTGTACACCTCAATCTATTTCTTCCTGATCCGGAACCGGGAGAAAGGAATCGGTCCGCAGGGATCCTGGAATGGAGTATATGGGCCGGGAGCAGAAAAAGAAGAATAAAAATAGAAGCCCTTCCATATAAGTGTATGGGAGGGCTTTTTATGGGTCAAAGACTGAAAAAACTAGGATGCTACATCCTTATTATCATTTTGCTGCCCTATGTAGTGACTGTATTCATAAATGGGCCAAGCAGTGTATCTTCCTCCCAGGTGGACAGTACCGACATCCGGGTAAAGACGGAGGCGGGGGAGATCCAGATGCCCATCGAAGAGTACTGCATTGGAATTTTAGCAAAAGAAATTCCGGCGGACTATGAGGAAGAAGCGCTGAAAGCGCAGGCTGTGCTGGTAAGGACAGACATTTACGAAAAACTCCAGTCAGGAGGAACCGGGACAGCGCTGGAAGAAGAATTCTGGGATCGGGAACAGATGGAAGAAGCATGGGGAATGAGCGGATATTCCAGAAATTATAAAAAATTGCAGAAGGCATGGGAAGCGACGGAAGGGCAGGTGCTGACCTACGAAGGGAACCTGGCGAAAACTCCCTTTTTCCGGCTGAGTAATGGAAGTACCAGGGATGGGAAAGAAGTGCTGGGAGAAGAGTATCCTTATCTGAAGATCGCGGACTGCCCGTTGGACATTGAGGCGCCGGAGCAGATCCAGACGGTGACCATTGATGCACTGGATGCGGAAGTGACAAAAAGCGATACCGCGGGATATGTGTTAAGCGTTCGGGTAGGAGAAGAGACGGTCAGCGGAGAGGAATTTCGGGAAACGTATCATCTGGCTTCCAGTTGTTTTACCCTGCAGAAATATAATGGAAAGGTAAGGATCACCACAAGAGGGGTAGGACATGGACTGGGAATGAGCCAGTATACCGCGGGAAAAATGGCGGAAGAGAACAATACATTTGAAGAGATTCTGGCGTACTTTTTTCCCGGAACAAAGATAAAAGAAGTAGCGGATATCGTACAGTCAGAAGAAGCGGGGGAGGAGTCCCAGGAGAGCGCGGGAAAAGCGGCGGCAGATTGATGTAAAAGATTTGCTTCTTGAGAATAAGTGTATCACTATCTGGCAAAAATAAAGGCAAAGGTGGTGATATAAAATGAATCAGAGGCAAAAACCAAAGCCGAAGAAAAGGAGAGGGGCTACTGCCGCCGCGGTCCTGAGTTTTGCGGCCGCCATCGCGATCGTTGGAACATATACATTCAGGGATCATCAAGAATCCCAGCGGGAGGATCAGGTGGCGCAGGCGGAAGAGACTCAGACAGCAGATGAAACGCGGGAGAATGAAACTCAGCGCACGAAAGAGACGAATACGGACTTGATTCTGAACACAGAGGAGCCAGCGGAAGAAGAGGCGGAAAATAATGAGGAATCAGATGAAGGAACGCAGACACAAGGCCAGGAGACGCCTGTGGCCCAGAGTACTTCCGGAAGCAGCCAATCTGCCAGCTTTACCAGCGACAGTCAGCTTCTGTGGCCGGTAGACGGAAATGTACTCTTAAGTTACAGTATGGACAAGACGGTGTATTTTTCAACCTTGGATCAATATAAGTATAATCCGGCAATGATCATATCCGGGGCAGAAGGAGACCAAGTGATCTCATCCGCGCCAGGGACCGTGAAATCCATAGATGTAACGGCAGAAACGGGGACAACCGTAAATGTGGACCTTGGCAATGGCTATGAGCTCTTCTATGGCCAGTTGAAGGAAGTGCCAGTAAAGGTGGGCGACCAGGTAGAGGCCAAAACTGTATTGGGCTATGTCAGCCAGCCAACGAAATATTACAGCGTGGAAGGCTGCAACGTATATTTTGAGATGAGAAAAGACGGACAGCCGGTCAATCCAATGGAATACTTGGTAGAATAGTTAATTGGGGCCGGGGACTTTTAAAAATCCCCCGGCCCCAATTGCAAATGACCTGAAAAGCACCTATAATAGTGGAGAAAGAACACCATGGGATCGGGAGGCCGTCATGAATTATACATATATTCTGCGCTGTGCAGACGGAAGTTTATACACAGGCTGGACAAATGATCTTAAGAAACGGCTGGAACAGCACAACAGCGGAAAAGGGGCAAAATATACGAAGGGGAGAAGACCGGTACAATTGGCCTACTACGAGGAGTTTGAGACAAAAGAAGAAGCGATGAAACGCGAATACGCAATTAAGAGAATGAGTAGAAAAGAGAAGGAAAAGATGATGGGGCCGGGGGATTTTTAAAAATCCCCCGCCCTAATTAAAAATGCCCTGTCCCTTTTTGAACATTTAAAGGACGAATGCGTACATTACGATAAAATGGCAAGCGCTTCCGCCCATAACGAATAAGTGGAAGATTTCGTGGCTTCCAAAATAACGATGCCGTCGGTTGAAGAGCGGGAGCTTTAATGCATAGATTACGCCGCCTGCCGTGTAGATCAAACCTCCTGCCAACAGCCATCCAAAAGCTGCCGGAGACATGGAATTAAGGATTTGTGTGAATGCCAGCACGCAGGTCCAACCCATTCCAATATATAAAACGGAAGAGACCCATTTTGGGCAGTTGATCCAAAATGCCTTCATCAAGATCCCGGCCAATGCGATTCCCCATACAATAGAGAGAAGGATGATCCCGATTCTGCCTTTCAGGACTAGAAGACAGATTGGCGTATAGCTTCCTGCGATCAGAACGCTGATCATCATATGGTCAATCTTCTTTAAAATGGTATTTACTTTTTTTGAACGGTCGAAGGTATGATAAGTTGTACTTGCCGCATATAATAAAATCAAACTCAGCGCATAGACGCTAATAGATATGATATAAATCCGCTCAGGTTCTTGAGCTGCTTTGATTAAAAGAGGGACCGCGGCAAAAATCGCCATCAACATTCCGATAAAATGTGTGATCGCGCTCCCAGGATCTTTAATGTGTTCTTTAATTCTGTCAGCCATGTGATAACCTCCTGAAATATTTAAAATACAATACGTAGTTTTTAAAACTATATAATATTATATATACATATTATACCCAATATTTCAAAAAAGCAAGTGGGGCCGGGGGATTTTTAAAAATCCCCCGGCCCCAGGAAACTATTTCATGACTTTGTGAATTAATTTATGCCAGTTTTTATAAGCAATCTTCTCGATTTCTTCTTCGTGAAATCCGACCCGCCGCATTTCTTCGATTACATTTGGAACTTTGGAAGCATCTTCAAGCCCAATAGTGTAGGGTGTTGCCTGGCTGCTGAAGGAACTTAAGGTATCGCCGCACAAGAATTCGGAGAAGTCAAATCCAAATCCAACATGATCGATCCCCATGATCTCTACCATATGGATCAGATGTTTGACTAAGTTTTCAACGGTTTGTTTTGACTCCTCTTCATGAACAAATTCATTGAAAGAATTCAATCCGACCATTCCGCCGGTTTCCGCCAGAGCCTTCAGTTGATCGTCCATCAGGTTCCGCCTCTGGTTGCATAGAGCACGGCAGTTTGAATGGGTGGCTACGACCGGGCCATTGGCAGCGTCCAGAAGATCCCAGAAGGAGGTGTCGTTCAAATGGGACACATCCAGGATCATTCCCAGATCTTGAATCTTGCGGACGGCTCTGCGGCCAATTTCGGTAAGGCCCCGCTCTGGAGTACCAAGAGCGCCGGTGGCGAGCGGATTTTCCTCATTCCAGGTAAGGCTTGCGTGTCTTGCGCCAAACTGATAGAACTCGTCAATCAGATCCAAATCCTCGCCAATACTTTTTAAGCCTTCCAGCCCAATGAAAGTATACATTTTCCCCTGTTCTTTAGCGGCGGCCATATCTTCATAAGAACGGCAGATCTTCAGGATGTCCGCGCAGTCAGGTTCTTCATGGGAAATGGCTTCCATCATCTGATGAGTACGTTTTAAGGGATCTTTGTCAAAGGGCGGATCATTCCAGATTACAAAAATTCCGCCTTCAATCTGTCCCTTTTTCAGCCGTTCGTAGTGATATTTTCGGAAAATATCGGATTCTCCAGCCAGGTAATGGTGAGTTACATCTGTCCAAATGTCACAATGTGCATCAAAGTTCATAAGTCAGCCCTCCTTTGTAGAAACTAGCTGTTGCCCACTTTTTAAATGAGAAATGATTTCATTAAAAGAAAATGAAAAAATAATACAGGGACGGTAACTCCGCCCCTGTATGTAAACCTAATTTACGCCGCGCCCAAAAGGCTTCCTACGATCAGACCAAGATAAGTTCCGATTACATAACCGATCGTACCAACGATCAGACAAGGTCCGACCAGTTTCGTCCAGCCTTTGGAGACCGCCATAGCGGCAGATGTGGTAGGTCCGCCGATATTTGCGTTGGATGCGCAGATGATCTCTTCCAGATCGAAGTGGAAAATCTTTCCAAACACAAAGCTAAACAGCATATTTACGATAACGACAATTGCCGCGAACACCAGAAGCAATGGTGAATTCCGTACGATCAACGGGATAGAGGCAGGAACACCAATTACAAAGAAGAACAGGTAGATCAGGAAAGTTCCCAATTCATTGGTTCCTCTGATTTCACCAAAGAATCCCGGGGCCGCTGTTGCGCAGATCATAGAGATGGTTGCGATCCACAGATACATATTGCCAAACAGCGTGTTCAGCATAGACAGGACAGGATTGGAGGTTGGAATCACTCCACCCAGGAAGTCCGCAACGATACCTGACAAAGCAACGATCACGAAGGAAACGGCAACAGCCATCGCGATATCTTTCAGAGATATTTCTTTCCGTCCCCAGTAAGCGGCAGCAGCGGTCTCGCCTTCTTCTTTATTGACAGATCCAGCTTCTACCGCATCCTGATGCGGATGTTTGTAATTCTTGCGGAAGAAACCGATGGTCGGAATCATGACCAGTACAAAGAAGTAAAGCGCCATCAGCAGATTGTCAGCGACTGTAGCGGCTGACAGCATTTCGCCGGTTACACCAAACGCTTCGCCCAGCGCGGCAAAGTTTACAGACCCGCCGACATAAGTTCCGGTAAATACGCCAGCCAGCGCGTTCAGTTCAGGAATAAAGTTGCCTAAAAGGAAGAATCCAAGGATTGCGCCTGCCATTGTGCCGACGGAACCAAATAAGAAGATTCCAAGAAGTCTTAAGGAATCCTTCCCCATGTCACGCACATTACACTGCATCAGCAGAAGCGGAAGGGAAAGCGGAACTACATAATCCCAGACAATGTCCCAAACAGGTGAGGCTGTCGGAATAATTCCCAGATTTGATAAAATTAAGGCAAATACAAGAGCCACAATGGCTCCGCTGGCTTTTGCGGCCCATGCGTATCTTTGTTCCAGATAGATGGCAGCAGCGGCGCCAGCAGCACAGATAGCCCAAAGTACCCAGGTGTTGTCCGCTCCTACAAGCGGATTGTTAAGGTCGAAAATATGTCCCCACATACTCTCATCCTCCTTTCAAAAATTAGCTCTGTTAAGAAACTGTTTCTTTAATACAGAATTTAGCATATCACTATTTGTCAAAAATGTCAATAAAATGGGCTAAAATGCATGAAAATTCGCAAAAACTGCATAAATAAGGAAAAGTTAAGAATTTGAAAATGACAAAGAGAAATAGTACAATGAGAAAGAATGGAGGAAATTAGGATGAATAGGGAACAAAGCAGAAATACAATCGCGGTCGTGGATGATGATGTATATATTGGGGATATGGTGGAAGAAATTTTAGAAAAAAAGGAATATAGGGTAATACGCGCTTATTCTGGTACGGAGGCTCTCTTATTGTTCCAGAAAGAAAAGCCGGACTTGGTATTGCTGGACCTTATGCTGCCGGGACTTTCCGGGGAGAAAGTACTTCCAGAAATCGCCGATCTTCCGGTGATCATAATGAGCGCTAAAGGCGAGGTGCGTAATAAGGTAGAGCTCCTATTAAACGGAGCGGCCGACTATGTAACGAAACCTTTCGATGTGGATGAGCTTCTGGCGAGGATACAGGTCCAGCTCAGAAAAACGGAGAAAGAAGAGAAAACGCGGCTTTCGATATTGGAATTTGAGCGTATTTCTATGGATTTGGAGAGCCGGCTTGTTAAGGTGGATGGCCGTGAGGTACACTTGACCAGGACTGAGTCCGCCATCCTAAAAACATTGCTTCAGAATCCATCTCAGGTGATCACAAAAGCCATACTTTTGGACAGGATCGGGCAAGATACGCCGGACTGTACAGAAGAGTCTTTGAAAGTCCATATCAGCAATCTGCGCAGGAAACTTAAGGAATTATCGGGAAAAGACTATATTGAAGCAGTCTGGGGGATTGGTTTCAAGCTGAGACAAGGATGAGAAAGGCGAAATCTTTACGGTTTCTTTACGAATTCCTTTACTGATTTCTTAACCGGAGACCGCTATCCTGGATGCTGCCGGGGAATCTTAAGGACAGCCCGGACAGAAAGAGGAAACAGGAGGCAAGAATATGGAATATGTCTTAACAACCAGTCATCTGCAGAAAAAATACAGGCATTTTAAAGCCTTAGACGATGTGACACTGCATGTGCCAAAAGGCGCGATCTACGGATTTGTAGGGAAAAATGGAGCGGGGAAGACGACTCTGCTCCGTTTGATCTGCGGCCTGCAAAAACCTACTGGAGGAACCTATACCCTTTACGGAACCGGGAATCAAGAGAAGGAGATCCTCAAAGCCAGACGCAGGATCGGCGCGGTGGTAGAGACGCCGTCCGTCTATCAGCACATGACGGCAGAAGAGAATCTTAGGCAGCAATACCGCATCATCGGGCTTCCTTCCGAAGATGGAATTGGGGAACTGCTCAATTTAGTAGGCCTGCCGGATACCGGGAAAAAGAAGGCCAAGGATTTCTCGCTGGGAATGCGCCAGAGGCTCGGAATTGCTGTAGCGCTGGCAGGGAACCCGGACTTCCTGCTTTTAGATGAACCGACAAATGGACTGGATCCTCAAGGCATCGTGGAAATGCGGGAGCTGATCCTAAAATTAAACCGTGAGTATCAGATCACTGTTTTGATTTCCAGCCATATTCTGGGAGAATTGTCCAGGCTTGCCACTCATTATGGATTTATCGACCATGGACAGATGGTCAAGGAGATCAGCGCAAGGGAACTGGAACAAAACTGTCAGAAATGTATCCATGTGGAGGTATCGGATGTCCAGGCGCTGACACGGGTAATGGACAAGCGTAAAATACCATATACGATTTTATCGGAAACAGAAGCCGACATTTACGGGCAGATTGAAGTGACAGAGCTTACGCTTGCTCTGGCGGCAGAGGGATGTAAGATCAAGACTTTGCGCGAGAAAGACGAAAGCCTGGAGGGGTATTTCATTAATCTGGTAGGAGGTGAAAGCCATGCGTAAGCTGTTGGGAGCTAATCTTATGCGCCTTAAGAAGAGCGGGACTTTCTGGGTCTGCTTGGCGGTCTGTCTGGCGTTTGGCGGCTTTATGCTTCTCTCAGAGCATAATGAAATGGTCAATTACGGATTGGATGTACAGATTGATGATTTCTTTCTGAATCTGATCGCCATGATTGGGATCGCGGCCGCCGCGTTTGTCACGATGTATATAGGAGCCGACTATAGTGACGGAACGATCCGTAATAAGGTGATCGCGGGCCATGGGAGGAAAGAGATTTATTTTGCGAATTTTCTGACTTGTGCCTTTGGGAACCTGGCATTTTATGTGGCCTACCTCTTGCTGGTGTGCGCAGTGGGAATTCCGACGTTTGGGTTTTTTGAGACAAAGCCTTCGGCCTTGATTTGGCAGATGGTGGATGCAGTTCTGCTCATCCTTGTATACGCGGCGCTTTTCAATCTGTTATCCATGCTTTGCGCCAATAAAGCGGCGGCCGCGGTAATCAGTATGGGACTGATCTTTGGTTTTTTGATGCTGGCCAGTGGGCTTTTGAACCTTTTGAGCCAGCCGGAGATGGTGGAACAGGCAACCAGCATCAATGGAGAATTCTTGATAGAAACTGTGCCAAATCCCGCCTATCCCACAGAAGGGGAACGGAAACTGCTGCAGTTTCTTGCGGACTTCCTTCCTACAGGGCAGGGATTCCAGCTTGCGGGACAGATGGCAGTCCATCCGGCGGCGATGGCGCTGTATTCTTTGGGAATAATTGCCGCGGCCACTGGAGTCGGAATCTGGCTGTTTGAAAAGAAAGATTTAAAATAGAAGAGAGAAGAAAACGATTAAAAATGAGAAATCCAAAGAAGGAGCGGGACAATGGAAATATGGCTTAGTGTTTTGTGCCTTGTGCTGTTGGTATTATCAGCGGTCTTGGGAATAAAAATCTGCGGAATACGTAAGGCGGCGGAAGAAATCCGGGAACAATTTGCCCATTGCTGTCAGGAGGATACCAACGGGAGGATTGCCATTTCAAGCCGTGATTCCAGGATGTGCCGCCTTGCGGCGGATCTGAATCGTCAACTTGCCATATTTCATCAAAAGCGCCGCAGATTTCAGCAGGGCGACCAGGAATTAAAAGAAGCAGTTACAAATATTTCTCATGATCTGCGCACTCCTTTGACAGGAATCTTGGGATATGTCCGTCTGCTAAGAGAAGAAGAACTTGCGCGGACAGGAAGACGATACCTGGAACTGATCAATAACCGGGCAGAAGCGATGAAAAAGCTGACGGAAGAAATGTTTCGCTATTCTATTATTCTCTCAACAGAAGAACTGGCGGAAGAAAAAGTGGATATAGGGGCAGTGCTGGAGGAGAGCTTGGCCGCGGCATATGTACTTTTTCAAGAGGAGGGAATCACGCCAAGGATCCAGCTCCCAAAAGAAAAGGTAGAACGGACCGCAGACCGGGATGCCTTGCGCCGCGTATTTGGAAACATCATCAGCAATGGGATAAAATACGGGGAAGGGGCGTTTCGTGTTGAAATGGAACCAGGCGGACGGATCACATTTTCCAATCCATCCGCCGGATTGAATGCGGTAACTGCCGCACGGCTTTTTGACCGGTTCTATACTGTAGAGACAGGGAGAAACTCCACCGGTCTGGGACTTTCTATCGCCAAAACACTGGTGGAGCGGATGGGCGGCCAGATTCGAGCGGATTATGAAGCGGGCTGGCTGTCAGTGGCAGTAGCATTTCCAGAAAAGCAATCCGGCGGAAAAGGGTGATCCCGCGAAAGTCAGCGCTTTCGTTTCCGGTCCATCAGCCGGCAGAAGATGACAGCAACGCCTGTGCTCACTGTAGTAGCCAGAATTCCGGCGCCTACAATAGAGGCCGGATCCACACTTCCGTATTGGCTCCGATAGGCGATCACATTGACCGGGATCAACTGCAGGGAAGAAATATTAATGATCAGGAAGGTGCACATCTCATTGCTGGCAGTTCCCTTTTTCCTTACAGGACCAGGGAGGCGCATAAGCCGCCGGTCGTCTTCCAGCTTCGATAATTCCTCCATCGCCTTCAATCCGGCCGGAGTCGCGGCCCAGCCAAGCCCAAGAAAATTTGCGATCATATTGGTAAGAATATAAGGCTCAGAAGAATGACCCGGAGGAAGACTGGGAAATAAAAAGCGCAGAAGAGGGCGCAGCCGCCGGGACGCGCTTTGGATTACGCCCGCGTTTCTGGCGATTTCCATCAACCCGACCCATAAAGACATAACCCCCATCATAGTAATACAAAGAGTGATGGCTTCCTTAGAAGAGTCAATGGCAGCGTTGGTAATGTCCGGGATACGGCCGGTGAAAGCGGCGAAAAGAATACCGATCAGAATCATGCCGGCCCAGAGAAAATTCAACATAAGAAACTCCTGAGGTTTTTGTAAAGTATATGATTGGGGACGTAGTAAAATTAAAAAAGGCTACGTCCCCAATTAACTTTTGCCCTGTACCCAAATGACAAAAAGAAATTAAATCATTTACAAAATTAATCTTTAAGTTTCTTCCAGACGGTAAACATCATGGTAATAAAGCAGGCGCTTCCACCGATAAAATTTGAAATTGGCTCGGCCAGAAATACTCCGTTTGTTCCAAGACCTGCTATTGTAGGAAGCCAGATGGTCAGGGGGATGACGATCACAGCTTTGCGCAGGAGGGAAAAGAATACGGCCTGTCGGGAGTAGCCAAGGGCTACGAAGGTGGACTGGCCGGCGAACTGCAGAGCCATCATGAAAATGCCGAAGAAATACAAATGCATAGCAGGCACGCCTTCTCTTAAAAGTGCGGGTTCGCTGTTAAAAAGATGGATGAAGAAGCGGGGGAAGAAAAATAAAAGAGCCCACATTACCAGTGTAAAAAGGATACAGGCGATGGTGGTAAATGAGATAGCGGTTTTTACTCTTTTATATTTCCCGGCTCCATAGTTAAAACTCATGATAGGCTGAGCTCCGCTGGTTAGCCCAGTGACCGGCATATTAATGATTTCCCGTACAGAGTTAAGTACCGTCATGATTCCGACATACAGGTCGCCGCCATATTTCTGAAGAGTCGCATTACAAATGATCTGGACAGACCCGTTGGTGATAGACATAACAAAACCAGAAAGGCCAAGGGAGGTTATCTCTTTAATCAGGCCCTTTTGTAAACGAAAATATTTCTTTGACAACTTTATTAACATCTTATTTCCTGTTAGAAAGTGAAGCACCCAAATGGCAGAAATGCATTGAGAAAGGACAGTAGCAATAGCGGCTCCTTGGACGCCCATGTGGAAGACGAAGATGAAAAGCGGATCCAGCACCAGATTTAGGATGGCGCCGATAGATACCGTCAGCATTCCGGTCACGCCAAAGCCCTGAGCGTTGATAAAATTGTTCATACCTAGGCTGACCATAACAAATAAAGTTCCAAGCAGGTAGATTGTAATATAGTCATTTGCGTAAGGGTAAGTAATGTCGCTGGCGCCAAAAAGATATAAAAGAGGTTTCCTGAATAGTAAGCAGACTCCCGCGATAACCACACCGGATAATAAAAGCAGAGAAAAAGAGTTTCCCATGATCCATTTTGCCCGTTCCGTTTCCCGGGCGCCTCTGGCGATAGAAAATAAAGGAGCGCCGCCCATACCAAAAAGATTGGCAAAGGCAGTGATGATCGTGATGACAGGCAGAGTAAGCCCTATCCCAGTCAAAGCCTGAGTGGAGGTGTTGGGAAGATGTCCGATATAAATGCGGTCTACAATATTGTAAAGGACATTGATCAGCTGAGCCAGCGTCATTGGAAGAGCCAGCCGGAGAATATTGGCTGCCACACTTCCCTGGCTGAAATCCTTTTTCTGCGTTTTGGAAATAGTGGAATGTGTCATATTATCACCAGATTTCGTAAAAATAACATTCTTAAATAGTATAGGCCTTTGTGCGTAGATTTTCAATCGGGGCCGGGGGATTTTTAAAAATCCCCAGGCCCCGAGTGAAAACACCCTGTCCCTTTTTGAAAGCCCTATGTTATAATGATACCCGGAGGTGAGAATATGGTCTTTCAGTTTGGAGAGCAGTTATGTCCAGTGGAGATGGACGAGTGGGAAACATTGCGTTTTCCAGCGGTTTTTCTGACTAATTCTGCCCAAGCCGGAGCGGTCTTCGAGAAGCTGGACATTGCCTATGAAGGTGAAATGCAGCTATCTAAGATTGGCTTCTGCAAGATTGAAAATCAGCAGGATTGTTTGGTAGGTACTTTCTGTATTCCAAAGCTTTTGGATGTGCTGGGCAGCAGATATAAAATCGCGATTTTTATTAATGACCGGCATATTGTGATCGTAGATGATGAAGATTTTTCCCTCCGGCTGATCCGCAGGATCCAGCAGAAGAAGATGCATCAAGGTGAGACAAGGGAACGGTTTATTTATAATTATATTGCGGAATTTATCAGCCGCGACCAGGAACTTCTGGTTACTTACGAGAAGAGACTGTTTGAGATGGAGGAAGATGTAGCTCAGGGCAGGATCAAGGATTTTCAGGCCCGTCTTATGCCGCTGCGCAGAGAGCTTCTGACGCTTCGGAGTTATTATGACGAGATTATGGATTTGAGTAAAGAATTGGAAGAAAATGAGAACGGCCTATTCCAAAAGAAACAGCTGAAATATTTTGGGACGCTGGCGGATCGGGCGGACCGGTTAAAGAGCAGAACAGAGCATCTTTTAGAATACGCGGGGCAAGTGAAGGAAGCCCACCAGTCCCAGATTGACACTAAGCAGAACAGTAATATGCAGTTCCTGACTGTAGTTTCTACCATATTCTTCCCATTGACGCTGATCACCGGGTGGTATGGAATGAATTTCAAAGATATGCCGGGATTGGAAGACGGATATCCAGGGGTAGTAGTCCTGAGTATTGTGATTGTGATCGCGTGTATCTTAATCTTTAAGAAAAAGAAAATACTATAGGCGGGATTTAATTATCTGCGGCAGGATGAAAGGACATGAAGAAAGGGTAACGCTGCGAGAGAAGAAAAACAGGATGAAATCACAGAGAAAGCGATTTCATCCTGTTTTTCTTCTCATATGGCCTGTTGTTCCGCTTTTCTAATTGGAATTCAAAACAGAACTCGAACTAGATGAAGTATCAGATTCTGAGGATGTGTCAGATTCTGAAGAGGAACTGGATCCTGATGACGTACTGGAGTCAGATGCCGTATCGGAATCTGTAGAATCCTCTGAATCTGACGCTGTATCCGAACTGGAAGAGGAACCTGTATCGGACGATGTATCACTGTCAGAATCAGAAGAATAGTCGGAATCGGATGACGTGTCCGAATCAGAATCCGACTCCGAACTGGTGGAGGAGCCGTCTGAATCATCATCGCTGGTACACGCGGTCAGAGCTCCCGTGGCAAGGATTGCCACACATGCCAACAAAAATAGTCTGCGAAATACTTTATGTTTCATGTTACAACACTCCTTTCACAACAAATCTTTGAAAGTTCCCGCTCTTCTTTTTATTCAATCATATGATCAGATCCACCTCCTTTGGTTTTAACGGTTAGACCAAACTATACAGAAGAATTGTGTCCAGAGGGTGATAACTTTATGGAAAAAAGAAGGAAAAAGTGTGTTCAGACACGGAGACTTGCTTTATATCCCAAACCTCTGACGGTCAGGATGTGAAAGTCCGGGGACTGCGCAAATCGTTTCCGCAGCCGGTTGATGTGGACACTGACGGTAGGTTCCATGGAGTTGGTGGCGGGTCCCCAGATTTCTTCCAGAAGCTGTCCCCTGGTAAATATCTGCTCCGGGCAGGAGAGCAATTTATATAGAAGCTGAAATTCTTTCCGGGGAAGTGTCTGAACTTGAGATTCTCTCCCTACAGTCAGGGTTTTAGAGTCCAGCCAAGTAGAGCCTACACGGATACACGGCTTGGAAATCTTGTGAAAGCGGCGGAGAAGGGCATGGATACGAAGGACCAGTTCTTCTTCTGCCGCAGGTTTCCCCATAAAGTCGTCGGCGCCGGCAAGAAAACTGCGTTTCATATCCGAAAGCAGGCAGTTCTCCGAGAGAACCAGAATCGGCAATTCACTTGAGTAGTTTCGAAGGAGCTTTATAAATTCATATCCATTCATATCCGGCAGCGAAATATCCATAAGGATCAGATCCGCGGAAATTTCTTCCAACAGACATAAAGTTTCTCTTGCGGAAGCGGCAGGATAACATTGATATCCCGCTTTGGAAAGTAATTGTTCTAGATGACGCCGGAGCGGTCTGCTGCTGTCTGTAATGATGATCTGAAACATAGAAATCCTCCTGTAAGAGCGGAGCTCTTCGATAAAACTGCTCTTTGGTTTTGGGACAGTATAACATGGAATCGTGAAGAAACTGTTTTCAAAGTCAGAATTCACAGATATTTCAAAAAAGGATGGTTTGAATTTAACTTCTGTTTAAAAAAGAGGATTAAGATACCTGATAACCAACAAACCATATCAAAATTTATTTACAGAGGTATCCGTATGAAAGCAAAGGAAAATCAGATAAGCATAGAAGAGATGATTGAAAACAAGAGGCTCGATCTTCTGGGAAAACAGATCCCTTTACTAAAGAAGCGAGATTTAAAAAAGAAGGATAAGGAGGAAGACTGGACAAAGATTTTGGAATATCTGCTGGATCACCAGCAGAAGACGCTGTCCTGCCATCTCCTGGAAAGGGGAATCTTAGGAATCCTGGCAGAAGAAAGACGGACCAGGGTCTACCGCAAGATACTGCGGTACAAAGATGAGCAGATGTTCCGGCATATTTTAAAATATGAAAAAGAAATTTCGGAAAGAATCTTTCCCTTTCCGGAAAGCAAAATGGAAAAACTGTTTTTGAAAGTGATTTTAAACAAATATAGGAAGTCGATAGAATTGGAAGAGGGAAGAAAACGTTTATGGGAGCTCTGCTTTGCTTGTGAGGCGGACAAGATGATGGGCTGGATTTTAAGAAAGAAAAAGGATTTCCAGTATCTGGGACGGATCGCGGGAAACAGCTCGGATGAAATCTTCCAGGCATTGGATTGTATTCCTGCCAAAAGCGTACTTTTAGATGTGAGAAAAGAAGTGCTGGCAGAAGCGTTTCTTACCCAATATGGAAAGGATCGTTTGGATTATCTGGAGAAAAGAGGATGGATGAAAGGAGAACGCAGAAAGGAGAGGATATCTATCTTGGAGGAAACCAGGGAAAAACTGGGACGGAGAAAATATGAAAAAAGCAGGCGGGGACAGCAGGAGAAGACGGCGGACGAAAAGAAATTAAAATACTTGATCCGCTGTGAGGCAGAGGGCGGCAGAAGCTGACAGAGATAAAAGAAAAGGGGGATATAAGGGGAAAGCGGCATACATATAATGATACCAAGGTCAAAACCAGGATCTTATAGACTTATAGAATCGTATGGTTTTGAAAAAGAAAAGGGAGAGCGGAATGAAAATCTTATTGTATGTCAGCGACCTGATCGTTCCCTTAGTGATCTTCGGGATTGTCAGCTATGGACTTTTGATGAAAGTGGAAGTTTATGAGACGTTCATCACAGGAGCAAAAAGTGGATTTTTCACAGTGATCAAACTCATCCCCACACTGGTGGGATTGATGGTGGCGGTGGGAATCCTGCGGGCTTCCGGCTTCCTGGATTTCCTGGCAAGGATCGCGGGAGGTCTGACGGAGCCTCTGGGCTTTCCGGCAGAGCTGGTGCCCTTAAGCGTGGTAAAAATGTTTTCGTCCTCGGCAGCTGCCGGCCTTTTGCTGGATCTCTATAAGGAATATGGGACGGATTCTTATATTGGGAAAGTGGCGTCCATCAGTATGAGCTGCACAGAGACCATTTTTTATACCATGAGTGTTTACTTTATGACGGCAAAAGTTACGAAGAGCAGGTACACACTGGCCGGGGCCCTTTTGGCAACCGCCGGGGGACTTATAGCCAGCGTGGCGCTGGGCGGGCTGTGACTGCAGGGGATAGAAAGGCGATTTGGGGAGAATAAGGAAAGATTCCGGGAAAAAGATCCGAGAGAAATGTCAAAAGTTCTTGACATTTCTCTTTTTTTAATCTACAGTTGAAATGTAAAAAGAATTTGACATTTATTGACGCTGGCAGCAATTATTTATGGCGCTATGCTGCTTTATTATAAAAAGCAATATGGGGACTACTATGGAAAATAAGATTCGGGAAAAGCGAAAAGAACTGGGATTCTCCCAGGAACAGCTGGCAAAACGCTGCGGAGTAGTCCGGCAGACGGTGAATGCCATCGAGAATAATAAATACGATCCTACCCTGGCTCTTGCGTTTCAACTGGCAAGGGAACTGGGGATTACCGTAGATGAATTATTTATGCATGGACAGAGCAAAGACACACAGCAGGAAGGGAGAAAGTAAATGAAAGCAGAATATATCATAAATGCCTGCAGCGGGATCTGTATAGAGGTACTGCCTGGACAAATTTCTGTCCACAGGAGATACCATCGACTGCAATGAATCCCTGCGTTTGAAGGTGGGAGATGGGATTTACTCGAACCGCTACCGGAAAATGTTTGAGATCCTCTATGATGAGGTGGGGGAGCATGACCTTCTGCATCCCTGCTGCCGCCCGGAAATGTACGACTTCTTCTACGAAAATGGAAAGGACCATCCCAACTGTCTTGACAATATCAACCACAGTCTGGGAGAAGCAAGGCCGATCATCCAGCCGGTTAATCTCTTCATGCATACGAAACTGTACAGCGCCGGAAGGATCTCGGTAGAGCCGCCTGTTTCCAAGCCGGGAGATCAGATCGTCTTGAGGGCGGATATGCATATGCGTTTGGGAATTGCCGCATGCAGCGTGTCGGAAAGCAAGTGCAATAACGGGGCCTGTACACCGGTGAAAATAGTGGTGCGGTCAGGAGAGGGAACAGTATGAGAAAGGTTGTTTTATTTATCGCTATGAGCCTGGACGGCTATATTGGAGATCGAAATGGCGGGGTGTCCTGGCTTGGCGGCCAGGATCCGGAGGGCGCTGTCCTGGATACCTATTCGGTTTTCATAAAAAATGTTGATACCGTGGTCATGGGCTGGAAGACTTATCATCAAGTCGTGACGGAGCTGTCGCCAAAGGAATGGGTATATGAAGGGTTGACAAGCTATGTGGTCACCCACAGGGAGATACCTTCCGCAGACCAGATCATTTTCACCCATCAGCCGCCCCGGGAACTGGTCCGGGATCTGAAAGAGAAACCGGGAAAAAATATCTGGATCTGCGGAGGAGCAGACATTATCCAGCCCCTGGTGAAAGCAGACCTGATCGACGAATATCACATTTCGGTGATCCCGATGATCTTAGGGGGCGGAATCCGTTTGTTTCAAGAGGATTTGGAAGGAGAGGCGGCAGAAATTCCGCTGCAATTGCTCCGCGCCCAAACGTATAATGGAATCACCGAGCTGGTTTACACACATAGATATTAATACGCAAGATTTTAATATACAGATTTTAACACGCAGATAAAAGGATAGGAGTGAACAGCATATATGCAGCTTCGCCAAGAGATCCCGGATACATTCTGGAGTTTGTTTCGTTCCATAAACCGGGAGACATACATTGACGCTCTTTTGTGCATCAGTGAAGAATACCAATATAATAATTATTTTCTCACCAAAGAAACCTGTATCCAGGTACTGAGCGACCGGAACGCCAGGAAACAGTTCGAACTGAAGTGGGAGGAGACAGAAACCGATTTCGATATGCTGGAAACGCCGGCATCCCGGATTTTAAACTGGCTGCTGAAGACCGGCTGGCTAAAGCGGATCGAGGATTATCACACCCTGGTGACCAACATTGTGATCCCGGATTACTCGGCGGTTTTTATCGACGCCTTTGAACGGCTGAGTTCGGAGGGGATGGAGGAAACTGAAGTTTATATCCAGAATGTCTACGGCACGTTGTTTTCCTTCCGGAACGATCCCAGAGTGAACTTAAGCATGCTGCGCACGGCGCTTGTCAATACCAGAAGGCTCAATAAAGCGCTGCAGGATATGCTCCACAATATGGACCGCTTTTTTGGCCGACTTCTGGACCAGGAATTCTACGGGGATCTGTTAAAAGAACACCTGAACGGTTATGTCGAAGAGATCGTGCGCAAGAAGTACCACATTTTGAAAACCTCGGATAACTTCTATATTTATAAGATGGACATTAAAAAATGTCTGCGGGAGATGCGGGAAGATGAGGAATGGATCGAGCTGGTCCGGGAACGTTCCCGGATGATGGGGGATGTGGAGGAAGATGTGCTGGATCTTCTCGACCAGATCGAGAGAGGGTTTGACGACATTGAGCATAGGATCTCCAACATGGACCGGGAGCACACCAAGTATGTGCGGGCTACGGTCACCCGGCTGAATTATCTGCTGAGCCAGGAGTCAGACACCAGAGGGCTGGTTGTCCAGCTTTTAAATCAGATGTCTCAAGGCGGCAGGGGAGAGGCATTGCTCAAGAAGACCGGGGAGAAGGTCAACCTGTCTCTGCTGGAAATCCTGTCGGAGCGGTCTCTCTATAAACGGCGGAAGCCCAGAAAGGACTTTATCAGCCAGATGGCTTTGGAGGAAGAAGAACAAGACCTTTCCAAGGAGGCGATCCTGCGGCTGAACCGGATCCATACCCGGTACAGCACAGAGCAGATCGAGGCGTTTATCGAGGAACATATGACAGATGAGATCATGGATGCGGCCAAGGTGGATATTTCCGATGAAGAAAGCTTCGAGAAGTTGATCCTGGCCTACGATTACAGTACCAGAAGAGACAGCCGGTATATGATACTGGAAGAGGAACCGGAGATGATCCAGCAGGGACCTTACCGGTATCCGGCGCTGAAATTTGTGAGGAAACGGTCATGATAGAATATTTTGAAGAACGGACCCAGGAAGAACAAGAAGAGATCACGGAGGTGATCCAGACACTTTACCGCCAGACTTTTCTTTTGGAACGGAAATTTGACCGCAGGGCCGGGCGGATGCAGTATACCAGAGAATACCGGACCTGCGCGAAACATTTGGAGTTTCTGAGGATGTATTTTGCCGTGGCGGGGATCGAGCTGAGAGAAAACGTACATATGGGGATTTTCTACATCCAGGGAGAGCAGCTCTGGGGAGAGAAGCTGCCCAGACTTACGACCATTTATCTTCTGGTGATGAAGATCTTATATGACGAACAGATGGCCACCGCCTCTTCCAGCAGCCATGTGGTCACCACGCTGGGAGCGGTCAATGGCAAAGCAGGCAGTTTCGGCGTGCTGAAAAGCCTGCCCTCGCCTACAGAGATGCGGCGGACCATCGCGCTTCTGAAGAAATACCAGATCATTGAGCCGCTGGACGTGCTGGAAGAATTGAACGAGCATACCAGGCTGGTCATCTATCCCTGCATCCACGCGGTCCTGCAGGGAGACGACATCCGGCAGCTTTTGGATACATTTAACGAGGAGGAACAAAGTGGAGACGAAACAGCCATTCAAAATACTATCGAAGATCTGCCTGAATAACTGGCATTATATTAACCGGAAGGTTCTGTCTTTCAGCGAAGGAGTGAATTTCTTCACCGGACATTCAGGAAGCGGAAAATCCACGGTGATCGATGCCCTTCAGATCGTGCTGTATGCCAATACTGACGGTCGGGGATTCTTTAATAAGGCGGCCGCCGATGATTCTGACCGGACCCTGATCGAATATCTGCGGGGCATGGTCAATATCAGCGACAACAATGAATCCCAGTATCTGCGGAATCAGAATTTCTCCAGTACCATTGTGCTGGAATTCACCCACAGCGGTACCGGAGAGAAAGAATGTGTGGGCGTGGTCTTTGATGTGGAGACGGCGACCAATGAGGTGAGCCGGCTTTTCTTCTGGCATGCCGGCGGGATTTTGGACAACCATTACCGGGGAGAAAAGC
This sequence comes from uncultured Mordavella sp., assembly GCA_902406105.1. Lineage (GTDB taxonomy): Bacteria > Bacillota > Clostridia > Lachnospirales > Lachnospiraceae > Massilistercora. Next base: position 8,429 of record CABPCP010000005.1, on the reverse strand, counting down.
GGGTTTTAAGTACGGCGGAATTAAAAGAATATTTCCAGCGGATGCTGCCGCCGGAGCGATATTACTGCGGCCCCAGCAATGAGCGGTTCCGCCGCCAGCTTTATGACGTTTATCTGGGCGGACTGGACATGGAGAAATTCCCCCGGCTTTTTAAGCGGGCCATTCCCTTCCGGATGAACATTAAACTGGAAGAATTCGTCAAGGAATATATTTGCATGGAGCAGGACATCCACATTGAAGATCTGCAGGAAAGCGTCATGCAGTACGGCAGGATGCGCGCCCGGATCGAGGAAACCCTGGCAGAAGTGGAGAAGCTGCGGAAAATCAGGGAAATTTATGACGCCTACGAAGCCATGGGAAGAGAGGCTAGGTCCGGCGCTTATCAGGTGACCCGTTTGGAAATCCTGCAGTTGACGGAGAAGATCCAAGAGTGCAGGGACAAAATGAAGAACCGGGAAGAAGGAGCCAAAGAGCAGGAGAGGCAGTTAGAACAGCTTGCCCAGGAACAGCAGGAGCTGCAGAAAGAGTATGAGGAAATCCTGGTGAAGATCGCAGACAGCGGTTATTCCCGGATGGAGACGGAGCTTGCCGCATTGAACGAGACCATCCAGCGGCTGGAGACCAGCAAAGGGCGGTGGGACCAGACGGCCCGGCGGCTGGAGGCATGGAAGGAAACAGACAGTCCTTCCAACCAGACCTTGTGGGATATCAAGAAGTTCGTCCAGGGAAATATTTCTCCGGAGGAACTTGTACGGCTCCAGGAAAGCCTTCAGGAGATCCGCAGGGAATTAGAGGAGCAGCGCCAGGAAGCGGCCGGAGACCTTCGAAGGATCAAGCGGGAAGAAAAAGAGACAAAAGAAGAATTAGAGGAACTTAAGAAGGGAAGCAAGGCATATCCCAGAGAGCTGGAAGAAGCCAGATATGAACTGCGCCGCCGGCTCCACGAGAACTGCGGCAGATTTGTGAATGTGCAGATCCTGGCGGACCTTCTGGATATCCGGGACGAGCGGTGGCACAACGCGGTGGAAGGGTATCTTGGCAATAACAAACTGCTGCTGGTGGTGGAACCAGCCTATGCGAAGATGGCCATGGACATTTACCAGGATATGGATCGGAAGAAATTCTGCCGGGCGGCAGTGCTGGATACGGAGAAAGTCTTAGAGGGGGAATACACAGTCCGGGAAGGGGCGCTGGCCGAAGAAGTGAAGGCCAGGGAGCCTTACGTGCGGGCCTATATAGATTTCCTGCTTGGAAATGTGATCAAGTGTGAGACCATCAGCGAACTGCGGCAGCAGAAGATCGGCGTGACGCCGGATTGTATGCTGTATTCAGGATTCCGTCTGCAGCACATGAACCCGGAGAATTATACCAGCAGGGCTTATATTGGCGAGACCAGTATGCGCCAGCGGATTCGGCGGCTTGAAAAGCGGCGGGAAAAACTGCAGGAGGAAAGGCTTCCCATCCAGGAGCTGCTGGAAGAAGTGCGGCGGCTGATGGAACTGGAGAGTCTGACCCAGCCGGCGGAGGATTATTTGGGATGGATGGCGGACTGCAAAGAATTGTCCGGCAAACGGAAACGGAAAGAAAAGCTGATCCAGGAGATGGAAGAGTTAAGGGAAGTTTCCGTCAATCAATGGGAAGAGCGCAAAAAAGAGCTATTGCGGCAGCAGGAAGAAAAGAAAGGACTGGGAGAGAGACTTCAAGAAAGTATTTGGAGCAGCCGGGGAGCGATCAAACATTTCAGGGAAGAGATCCTGGAGGCAGAGGAACAGCTTGCCGGGAAAGAAAAAGAACTGGAAGAAGATGGGGAGCAGACGTGGGAGGGAGAGTTCCAGGAATATCTGAACTCACGGAAATCCAGGAATTACGAATACCTGAAGAAGCAGAAGCAGGCGGAGCTGGATGGCCTGCGGCAAAAGGAGGAGGAATCCTACCGGCAGCTAGTGGAAGAGCGTGGAAACTACATCCGCAGTTATCCAAACCGGACGTTTTCCACCACGATCCGGGAGAACGGGCCTTACGATAAACTGCTGGAAGATCTTAGCTGCGGGGAGCTGGAAGAATACCGGGAGGCGGCCAAAGAGCAGGCCCGTTCCGCGGTAGAGCATTTCAAAGACGATTTCATTTTCAAGATCCGAAGCGCCATCCGGGAGGCATTGCAGCGAAAAGACGAACTGAACCGGATACTAAGCCGGCTGGATTTTGGAAAAGACCGGTATCAGTTTGTGATCGGCAGAAATAAAGGGGCGGACGGAAGGTATTATAAAATGTTCATGGATGACGCCCTGCAGATCCAGCCTTCCGAGCTGGGGAACCGGATGGACCACCAGATGAATCTGTTTACGATGGAACATGAAGGGCAGTACGGCGAGATGATGAATGAATTGATCCAGATCTTCATTCCGCCGGAAAACGCGTCGAAAGAAGAGATGGAAGAGGCAAAGCGGAATATGGAGAAATACGCGGACTACCGGACCTATCTTTCCTTTGACATGCAGCAGATCATCCAGGGTGAGAAAGATATGACCATAGGACTTGGGAAGATGATCAAGAAAAACTCCGGGGGAGAGGGACAGAATCCATTGTATGTGGCGTTGCTGGCAAGCTTCGCCCAGATCTACCGGATCAACTTGTCGCCCAAAGTACACCGGAAGCCCACGATCCGGCTGGTGGTACTGGATGAAGCATTCTCCAAAATGGATGGAGAAAAAGTGGCAAGCTGTATATCCCTGATCCGGGGGCTGGGGTTCCAGGCGATCATCAGCGCTACCAACGATAAGATCCAGAACTATCTGGAGAATGTAGATAAGACCTTCGTGTACGCAAATCCCGATAAACGGCATATCTCGATTCAGGAATTTGAAGAGTTGGGGCCGGGGGATTTTTAAAAATCCCCCGGCCCAAATTGAAAAAGCCCTGTCCCAAATGGAGGATTTTTTGAGATGTATTTGATAAAAAAGATCATTCAAAAATGTGAAAACAGTGCAAATGACTGGCGGGAAGGAGCCAGCGGAGGGCGAACGATAAAGATCCAGCAGTCGGATTACGACCAGTGCGGAAAAACAGAGCTGATCAACGAAGTCAAGGAATTGGAAGCGGCTGGGCTTATCACCGATGTAAAATGGATCATCCGGGGAAGTGATGCGGAGAGGATCGCGTTCCGGCTGGAAAGTCTGCCGGAATTTTATCAAATGCTGGAGAAAATGTGCGGGGAAAAGATCTGCACAAAGCAGGACCGGGTAAACGCCGGAATACAGAAGATAACTGTAGAAATAGAGAAGGGGTTTGCCAAACCTTGGATCAGAGATTATTATACGTATCTTTTGTCCAGGCTGGAGCGGGGCGATTTTCCAAGAGAAATGGAGAAATTGGACCTTTATCTGAAATGTTTTCGCGGGATTGACGTCTTGGAGGAACCTATTTACAAGCGGATTTTCAGTAAACGTTTTTTGAATCATTCCAAACAATTTGAAAAAGAAGCCCAGGCCCACGTATTGTCTGCAGCTAGAAAATATTGTGATGAAATTGAAGAGGGAATGGATGATAAAACTGTGCTGGCGCAGCTCCTGATCGAGGAATATGCTCAGGAGCTGGCAGTGAAAGGGCCTCTTAAACTTGTCATTGGCGGAGAAGAAAAAGAAGAGGAACTGGACCTGTCAAAATTTAGATACGGTACGGTGCTAAACAGCGCAACATTAAAACACAGCCGGATTCTGCCGGAACAGGCGCCGATCAGAAGAGTAATGACCATAGAAAATAAAGCCAATTTTGTGTCAATGCCTTACGAAGAAGATACTTTATATTTCTTCAGCCATGGTTATTTTTCGCCAAAGGAGAGAGATTTTCTGCAAGCGCTGAGGGACGTTCTGGGGACAGAAGAGGTCGCCTATTATCACACGGGAGATCTGGATTACGGCGGGATACGGATTTATCAGTATATGAAAAACAGAATCTTTCCAGAACTGAAACCATACATGATGGATGTGAAAACCTTCGACCAGTATCAGGAATACGCAGAGCCTTTGACCAAAGAATCTCTGAAAAAGCTGGAAAAATTGGAGGCAGGAGAACTGTCTGGTCTAGCACGGCGGATTCTTGACGCAGGGAAGGGGATCGAGCAGGAAAGCTTCCTGATTTAGTCAAAAAGGGACAGGGCATTTTTAATTGGGGCCGGGGGATTTTTAAAAAGCCCCCGGCCCCAACACGTATGTCCGCAGCACATCAAAGGGTGCTGGCCCGACTTTTAACACGGCTTTATGAAACCGTTCCTGGCTGAAGTCATTGCCCCATTCTTGAATGGCTTCTTTTTTCAGTTCCAGGAACTCTACGTATCCGATGTAATATTTTAGATAATTGGCAGGATCGCCTACGATCAGTTCATAGATATCCTCGATCACATCGGTTTCGGTGATCCCATAACTGCGGAAGAAGGATACGGTATCCGGAAGACTCCATCCATCGTAGTGGATCCCCATATCGGCCAGGGCGTAAAGCCCCAGCAAAATGGAAGCGTTTTTCTGCATAAGGACCGCCTGATTGTGATCTAAAGGCGCATAATAGTAACTCATCATTTCTGTATAGGTAGCCCACCCTTCTGTGTAACCGCCGAAATTTATCAGGTTCCGGATAGGATCGGGGCCCTGGCTGGCAAAATAGACGGTTTGATACAAATGGCCTGGATAGCCCTCATGAGCCAGAGTGGTGAATAGGGACAGATCGTCAGGCAGATGCCCGGCGTTAATATAAATCACGTTATCCTGAGTATTGTCGATCGCCGGAATCATATAGAAAGCCGGACTTAAATATTCTTCCATAGACTCCTGAACGTATTTGACCTGAGTGTTTACCCTGGGCGGATCAGGAAACTCCCCCTCCAGCTTTTGTTCCAGGAAAGTGAGAATGGAACTGGGATTGGTGTCGGACAGGGTGCTTCCCTGAGTCTTGAATAAATCAGAAGAAACGCCGCCCTTTTCCGTCACGGAAAGGGACGAAAGGGCATCCTGGATGTCCAGCAGATCCTGGGCGATCTGCTGCTGGGTCAGTTCCTGAAGTTCAGGGATCGTCCGGTCAGAACCGGTTTCAGAGGCGGCCAGAGCTTCATAATACGTTTCCCCTTCTGGAAAATGGCACAGGCCGCAGCTATTTTTTCCGGTGCTGCGCAGGCCGGCGATGCCTTTTTTTAATGTCTGATAAGCAGGGAAAACAGAACTTTCAATAATTTCTGTATTTTTGTCACAATAGGATTTTTTCTGGTCATCGGTCAGACCTAACGGCTCTAATCGTTCCTCGAAGGAGGAATAGAGATAGTTGTCTTTTCCCAAATCTATGAACGCCTGACATTCTGTGACAATGTCATCAGCGCTGGAGGCAGACATAAAAAGCCCTTGCTCAGAACGGGCTGTCTCAAATTCCAGAATCGACTGGAAATATTCCGGCACCTGGGTTAATAGCCGCAGATAGATATCTACGTCGGTGGTGTCGTAGAATTGATATTCTGACAGCAGCACAGGAAGCTGGGCCTGGGTCCCCGTCAAAGGAGCCAGAGGTTCTTCATACAGTCCATAGGCGGACGCCCGGAGAGAATGTTCCAGATAACTTTCCAGGACGTCATAGGTCAGCCGGTTTTCTTCTGATAGTTTCTCACGGTCGTGCCTCTGGAGCAGGGCCAGGGCATTTTCAGCGGCGGCGCTGATTTCTTCCGTGTCTGTGCTGCAGGTTCCAAGAGAAATGGGTGTGTCTTGGATGCCATAAGCAGAAGGATCCCGGAGCGTATAGTGGAGGGAAATCGTATTGCTTGCCACCTCCTGGCGGAAGAGAGCTTCCGTGTAGGCCTCAAACCTCCGGTTGGCATCCTGCCCCAGGAATAAAAGCAGGCCGGCAATAGAAAGAAAAAGGGCAAGCAGGATGACCCCCAAGAGCCGGGAATGTTTTTTTAACGATTTGAACATAGAGATTCCTGACGTTTTTTCTATTTATATGCAGAAGAATGAAAGGAAATGAGTAACCGTTCTGCCAGAAGGCGGAGGAATCCTCTACTTTTCCTTGACATGCCAGGCTTTGGTATGCTACGATTTTTAACACGAATAAATATGCAAACGCAATGACGGAAAGAGTACGCCTTTTTATATTCTACAGAGAAGTCCTGGAAGGCCAAAAGGCCTGCTGCTGAGAGGGATGAATGGAGACTGGCGGAAGATGGCTCCCAAGCGGCGCACCGAACATGGCAGATCTTAAATAATCCGGAGAGCAGCAGAAAATCACGGAGGAATCTGTCTGCAAGGCTGCGAAGGGTCCGCCCTTTATAGCGGCAGGGTGAAATTCACCCGCTAAGGTCTGTGCCGTGAGGCCCAGATGAAAAGAAGTGGTAACACGGGAAATTCCGTCTTCTCTGATTTTTCAAATCATTTGAAAAATCGGAGTTTTTTCTTTTTTAGGCATAATTTATTTGGATCAAAGGAGGAGAGTTGCAAAATGGAAAAACCAAAGTATTATATTACAACAGCCATCGCTTATACATCAGGCAAGCCCCATATCGGGAACACCTATGAGATCGTGCTGGCGGATGCGATCGCCCGTTACAAACGGAGCAAGGGGTATGATGTGTTCTTCCAGACAGGAACAGACGAGCATGGCCAGAAGATTGAGCTGAAAGCCCAGGAAGCCGGGGTCACACCGAAAGAATTCGTGGATAATGTAGCCGGCGAGATCAAGCAGATCTGGGATCTGATGAATACGTCTTATGATAAATTTATCCGCACCACAGACGAGGACCATGAGCGCCAGGTACAGAAGATTTTCAAGAAAATGTACGAGAAAGGCGACATTTACAAGGGATATTATGAAGGAATGTATTGTACTCCCTGCGAGTCATTTTTCACCGAATCTCAGTTGGTAGACGGCAAATGTCCCGACTGCGGCAGGGAAGTGCAGCCAGCCAGAGAGGAAGCATATTTCTTTAAAATGAGTAAATACGCGGACCGGCTGATCGAGCACATCAATACCCATCCGGAATTCATTCAGCCCGTATCCAGGAAAAATGAGATGATGAATAATTTCCTGCTGCCGGGCCTGCAGGATCTGTGTGTGTCCAGAACTTCCTTTAAATGGGGTATACCAGTAGACTTCGATCCGGGCCATGTAGTTTATGTATGGCTGGACGCGCTGACCAACTACATTACCGGTATCGGATATAACTGCGATGGAGAAAACGCGGAACTGTTTGAGAAGAACTGGCCGGCGGATCTGCATCTGATCGGCAAGGACATCATCCGTTTCCATACTATTTACTGGCCGATTTTCCTGATGTCTCTGGATCTTCCGCTGCCCAAACAGATTTTTGGACATCCCTGGCTTCTGCAGGGAGACGGCAAGATGAGCAAATCCAAAGGAAATGTGCTGTACGCGGATGAATTGGTAGATTTCTTCGGAGTGGACGCAGTGCGGTATTTCGTACTCCATGAGATGCCATTTGAGAACGACGGCGTCATTACCTGGGAGCTGATGGTAGAGCGGATGAACTCTGATCTTGCCAATACGCTGGGAAATCTGGTTAACCGGACCGTTTCCATGGCAAATAAATATTTTGGCGGCACTGTGGCGGACAAAGGCGTGGCGGAAGATGTGGACGCAGATCTGAAAGCAGTAGCAGCCCATACCCCAGAAGCGGTGGATGGGAAAATGGACGAGCTTCGGGTGGCGGATGCTATGACGGAGATCTTCAATCTGTTTAAACGCTGCAATAAATATATTGACGAAACCATGCCCTGGGCGCTGGCAAAAGATGAGGCAAAGAAAGACCGACTGGAGACCGTGCTCTACAACCTGATCGAGAGCATCAAAGCAGGAGCGCAACTTTTGGCGCCTTATATGCCGGAAACCGCGGACAAGATCCTGGCCCAGCTTGGAGATGGAAAAGTAACAGAAAAGCCGGAAATCCTTTTCGCCAGACTGGATCTTGAAGAAGTGATGAAAAAAGTGGAAGAGCTGCATCCGCCGGTGGAAGAAGCCAAAGAAGAGGGCCCGGTGATCGACCTGGAGCCAAAGCCGGAGATAACCTTTGAGGACTTTGGAAAAATGCAGTTCCAGGTGGGAGAGATCATCGCCTGCGAAGCAGTGCCAAAATCCAAAAAGCTGCTGTGCTCTAAAGTAAAAGTAGGAAGCCAGATCAAACAGATCGTATCCGGCATCAAAGCTCATTACACACCAGAAGAAATGGTAGGTAAAAAAGTTATGGTGCTGACGAACCTGAAACCTGCCAAACTGGCAGGCGTATTGTCAGAAGGAATGTTGCTGTGCGCGGAAGACGCAGACGGGAATCTGGCACTTGTAACCCCGGAAAAAGAAATGCCCGCAGGAGCAGAAATCTGCTAAATTGTTAAAAAGGGACAGGGCATTTTCAATCGGGGCCGGGGGATTTTTAAAAATCCCCC
>CABPCP010000004.1 GCA_902406105.1 uncultured Mordavella sp. | reverse complement strand
AGTTCCTCTATGTCCGCCCGGACTTCCTTCATCTCTGTCTGCAAGCCTCGGACGTCCGTCCGCAGCTCTTCCATGTCCGACCGGACTTCCTTCATCTCTGTCTGCAAGCCTTCCATGTTGCCGCAAATCATCTTCAATTCGTTTATAATCATCTTTGTATCTTCTGTCATATCTTACTCTCCTTAATACTGTCAGAAAAAGAGCTTCGATACCCCTATCGAATGTCATCTTCCAGATGATTATAACATCTGCGTGTCTGCCTTTCAATTGTCAGAAGTGACAAAATCATCACTTTTCTTTTTCTGTCTCTGACAAGATAAGACCAACTTGAAGTTCAAAACAGTATTCCGGATCGCTCAATTCTTTTCCCAATATACTTTCACATTTCTTGATCCGATAACGAACAGTATTGCGGTGAAGATAAAGCCTGTTAGATGTCTCTGCGATACTGCATTGACATTCCAGGAACACTTTCAGCGTGTTCCTTAATTCTTCTAATGTCTGATCCTCCGGGAAAGCTAATTCTCCCAGAAGTTGTTCACATACGCTTCTGCTCTGGTTTTTAGAAATCCCCCGGAGCAGATCCAGCGCGCTTTTCGACCGATATTCCAGCACGTGGCCCGTAAATTCTTTCTCGTTTAACCCGTCCAGGTTTTCCTTAACTTCTCGATAAGACAAGGGCGCGGACGCAATGTCATAGATCTTGTCTCCCATGGAAAATACGATTTTTTCCTGCATTGCCTCTTCTACACTCTGCGCCAGATGTTCAAGCTTTTTTTCAATCCCTTCACAAGACCCTTGAAGCAGGAGTATATACTGCCAATGATCGATATCACCAAGAAATACGATGCTGTCCCCATATTTTTCCAGCACTTTCTTTTTGAAATATTCATATCCCAAGATATACTTTTCTTCCCGCTGCATAAACTGTACCGCATTAAAGCGATAGGCTTCAAAATGAATATATTTACCGATAATGATCGTATAGCAGGCACTGTTCTTTAAACCATATCTTTTCCCCTCTGTCATGATCTGGTTGGAAGGCAGATCCTCTCCCTCCGCATTGATCATCCGCTTCAGGAAATTATCTCTAAGCTGTATCTCATTATAGGCGCTGAATAGATTTTTATAGAAGATAATCTCTAAAAGCAGTACGATCTCCTCCAACACAAATGTAGATACCGGCATTTGTTTCTCATCATCAAATACCAAAAGGAAATGAGTACTCCCACTGATGGATTTAATCGGATAGACGATAATCTGACGCCCTTCTTCATTTTTCACGATGCTTCCCTGAACGCTCCGCTCTTCCTGATTCAGTTCCTGCACGATCTTGACCGCCGTCTTTTCCTCTTCTTTGGTAGTACCGCCTCTCCCACAGATTTCTCCAAACATATCCGCGATCAGGACATGCTTGCCAATACTGCTGTTGATACTGCCCAGCATCCGTTTCAAAGTCGCCCCGTTGATCACTAGATTATAAAGTTTCCGCTTGATATTCAAAGCCTCCAAAAGGCCCTTGTTCTGATTATTCCACAGCAAAGATAATAAGCGATGATAAATCTTTCCCAACGTCTCATCCCTGGGGATCATAATAATCGGGAATCCTAACTGATCCGCCTTTTCAATCACTTTCTCATCAAGCCGATCGATAAAACGCCCCACCTTAATGGCAAGCCCCGCGCAGGGAAGCGCATTCAGTCTGACAATCAAGTCACAGAGCAATTGCTGATTATCTTTATAGATCATCGCTGTTGTTAGGATCAAGCAATTCGCATCCACATAAGAAAAAACATCCGGAGTCTCTGTAGATTCTATAGTAGACACCGTCCTATCAAGATCTGCTTTTTCGTTCAGCACCGTCAGCCCGCTGACTCCGTCATTTTCCAGCAGTTCTTTTAATGTCATCTATATATTCCCCCTAATGTATTTCGTACGCTCAGATATCTCGAGCATTTTAGCAATTCAGCGCCGGCATAGACCGGCGCTGTCTGAGTCCTCATGTATGGTTTTATTGTACTTGATGGTCTTTTTTCTGTCAAGTAATCGAAAACAGTCTGATGAAGTAAACGAATTGTCAGTTGAAATGAAAAAGATCGTCCCCAAAATGATGTGACTTCAGACTTGTTTTCTTAATCATACAACTGGCGTTTCTTTTTTTCAAGATTATAGATTCCCGATGATGAAGTAAACGAATTGTCAGTTGAAATGAAAAAGATCGTCTCCAAAATGATGTGACTTCAGACTTGTTTTCTTAATCATACAACTGGCGTTTCTTTTTTTCAAGATTATAGATTCCCGATCTGTTCCCGGATGGCAAGGATCTTACGTACGGTGGAATTTCCAGCCAGAGTCCCATGCAAAGCCTCCGCATACCGCTGTACCTCTCTCTGTTTCGTTGTATACTTTTTCCTCTGTGGTTCATCGATCATTCCGTCTGTCCCTGTTGCCGCACATGTTTCCAGCTCCCGCTTCCTTCGGTAATTCACAAGGTCAATCACTTTTTCCCGTCCATAATTACGGATAAAACAACGCAGCTTGCACATCCGGTCTGAACCCGTCTCACTCCATCCCATAGGTCTTGAACTCATCCGCTCAGATAAAACGCTGCTCACATGTCCTTCCGCGCTGCATCCCAGCACATGCTTATCATGGAATGCCCTCTGGATATACTCCCAGTTTCCAACAAGATACGTCCTGCAGTCTTCTACCGCGCGGTCGCTCCCTTCACAATGGTTCCGGATCCGGGTCAGGAGCTTTTTGGCTGCCAGAAGCTTATTTTTATAAATATACTTATAGAACCGTCCTTTTGTGACCCCTTCTTCATCCAGTATATACCCGGCTACCCGGTTGATATATTTCATCAGATGAAACCGGTCTGCCACGAGTCTGCTTTTACCTACATAGTTGGCAGCCGCACGGATCCAGCTCCCGCCATCGCTGTTGATATAAACACATTTCAGTACGTCCAGATCATAGTGCCGCCGGATATAAGCATCTACAGATTCCCACAGGGCGGCATTCTGATCCGATCCCGCATAAAGTCCTCCAAAATAGAACGGTGAGATCAGCTTTCTCCTGCCATTGCAGATCTCTTCTTTTCCTTCAAAGAGATAGACCAGCTTGCCGATAAAGCATCCCTGTTCATATCCATCTTTCTGCCGATGGATATGATCCTCATCCGCTTCGATATAAAGGTATTCGCAGGCCTTCTTTTCCTTTGGCGGTTCTTCCATCTCCGGGATCTCTTTTTCGATGGAGTGGACTTTGTTCATTACCGTCGTCTTTGTGATCGTCTGCCCATTTGTCTTTATTGATTCCGCGGCATGCTGGTAAGAATGGACTTCCGCTTCATTCAAAAGCTTTGCTTCTGCCGCTGCTGTAAATCTTTCTCTATCCGGCAGGTGCATCAGTTCATCCAGGAGGCACCGGATCTTTCCTGTCTGGTCTTTATACAGGGTATGCGTAAAGGTAATATCTCCTACAATGGAGATCAATGTCCTCTGTCTGCTCCGCTGCACAGTATAATTGTCCTTGCGTATCCCGCTGTCACGGATCATCTGGTCGGCATTCGTCAGTGCCAGACCGATAAAATCTGCCGCCATCTGATTACTCAGACTGCTGACCGTTTCCTCAAAAGTGGTAAATGAATCCAGGTGTTCCAGAAATTTCTCTTCCGCATTAAGTAAACCACTGACAAGAGTATTGATTAATGTTATAATATCCATGAGTATTGGACTCCTTTCGGTTTTTGTTTTTTTCGTCGAAATCATTATACCTCAAGGAACCAATACTCTTTTCATTTATTTTTTGTCAACTGACTATTTCTTTACTCCAACGAAGGGAATCACCTTTTGGAAATACTCACATATATTGAAGGTAGTATCGTATCGAAGGGAGCAGCTTTGATTATGCCTGACAATGAGAGAACCAGAGAAGGGGAGGATATTATGATCCTTCCTGAATATCCAGATATGGGAATCCCGGAAACAGATCCGCAGGAGGATGTGCCCGCCTCTCCTTATCCAGATCCAGACAATCCGTTTCCAACGCCGTCCCTGCCAGGGAAGCCCCCCGCCCCCCAGCGTCCGCCTGCGGACAGTACGCCGTCTTTGCCGGGAAATGGAGGAACTGGAACCGGACAGTGGCCGCCCATTACCATTTACCCGATCCCGATCCTGCCCAGTCCCCAGGGAAACCGGAGAAGGTATTGCACTATCCGGTTTCTGAATGCGGCGGTAGGATATGACAGGATCCATATTTCCTTGGGAAATCAAAGGATGGTAAACAGCCTTGGCTATGGAGAACTGACGTCCTACTTTATTGAACGCTCAGGGTTTCGGGACATCCGTGTGATGGACGGGATGAATCAGGGCAGCCTGCTGTCTGTTGATACGTTTCTGCTTGCGGAAAATGAAACGTACACAGCGGCGTTTGTAAATGGGGTAAATGGGCCCTCGATGTATCTGATGACAGATTATTCCTGCGCGGACCGCTATCAGAGGACTTCCTGCGTGCGGGTGGCAAATCTGTCTTATAACGCCCAGACGCTGGATGTGTCGGCGCAAAAAGGAGAGGTGCGGTTTGAAGACCTTACCTTTAAAACGGTGTCCACATATAAAAGGGTCCTCAGCGGCAATCAAGAGTTTGTGGTGACGGATGCTATCAGCGGCATTATGATATTCCATGTAAGACAGCAGATCCAGGCGGATCGGGCATATACTATGTATATTATTGGAAATGCTTACGGAACGCCGCCTCTGGAGGGGATTTTCGGCGAGAACTATTCCAGGCTGGAGGGATAGGTTGACAATAACGCTTGTTTATGGTATTGTACTTCTTGATTAGTTTAGAATCGGGAGTGTGAAATTTTCCATGGACGAGAGTGCCGAAGACGACACTGAAACAGTCTGTTGTATGTATTTATATTGTTTATACAGAGGTATAGCCTGTACTCGGATACGAATATAGGCTGTACCTTTTTGCGTCTATTTTGATCAAACATAGAAAATGGAGGAAGAAAGAAAATTATGATAGGTTCAATTCTGTTGCAGGTTGTATTGATTTTCCTGAATGCAACCTTTGCGAGCGCGGAGATCGCGGTGATCTCCATGAGTGAAACGAAATTAAAGATGATGGCGGAGGAGAAGGATAAACGGGCGATGAAGCTGTTCGCGCTGGTGGAACAGCCGGCGAAATTTCTGGCTACGATCCAGGTGGCGATCACTCTGGCAGGACTCTTAGGGGGCGCGTTTGCGGCGGATAATTTCGCGGGGCCTCTGACAGATCTTCTGGTCAGAGCGGGAGTGACGATTCCGGAGAATGTATTGAATTCCATTGCGGTGGTCGTGATCACGCTGGTCCTGACTTACTTTAACCTGGTGTTTGGAGAATTGGTCCCCAAAAGGATCGCTATGAAGAAGACAGAGGCTATGGCCCTTGGAATGTCCGGCCTGCTGTCCTTTGTTTCTAAGGCGGCGGCTCCGCTGGTATGGCTTTTGACAGCTTCTACCAACGGAATCCTGCGGCTGATGGGGATCGACCCAAATCAGGACGAGGACACTGTGACAGAGGAAGAAATCCGCATGCTTCTGGTGGAAGGCAACGAGAAGGGGATTATCCCCCAGGAGGAAAATGATATCATCCAGAATGTATTTGAATTTAACGATACTTCTGTGGAACAGATCTGTACAAGACGTCGGGATGTGATCTATCTTTCTCTTCAGGACGACATGGAAGAGTGGGAGAAGATCATTTATGAAAACCGCCATACCCACTATCCTGTCTGTCGGGAGGGCCAGGAAGACATTGTGGGCGTGCTGGATACGAAAGATTACTTCCGGCTGAAGGATAAATCCAGAGAAAGCGTTATGAATTCAGCGGTAGACAAGGCGTTTTTTATTCCAGAGATCATGAAGGCCAATGTGCTGTTTGCGAAGATGAAGCAGACACGCAATTATTTCGCGGTGATCGTAGATGAGTACGGCGGCCTGTCCGGGATCATAACCCTTCACGACTTAATGGAAGCCTTGGTAGGAGATCTGAGGGAACTAGAAGAACCTATAGAACCGGAAGATATTGAGAAGCTGGATGAAGGAGTTTGGAAGATTCAAGGATGCGCGGATCTGGAAGATGTAGCGGAAGAGTTGAAGATAAAATTAGATCTGGAGGACTATGATACTTTCAGCGGTTATATCTGCGGAGAAATAGGACGGATACCAAGCGATGGGGAAAAATTCCATATAGAAACAGAAGAATTGTCTATTGATGTGAGAGATGTAGAAAATCATGTGATCAAGGAGACGATCGTAAGATTGAAATAATCGGAATTGTTTCCGAATTGTAGTTGGGGCCGGGGGATTTTTAAAAATCCCCCGGCCCCAACTGATGAATTACGTATCCACCAGTGAGGGATGCCCCGATGTAGCATAGGATTCCCCCGGTATTTCCAATGGTTTCCGCGATTTGACAGAATATTTTCTGTGTCATGTCATAGTAGGGACTGATGTAGAACATGTTGATAGGGCCATATTGATGAAGGAAAAGATTCAGCCCTGTCGCGATCAGACAGCAGGTGAGGTAGCAGACAGCGGCGCCGGCGAACCCGCTCCTATCTTTGTTCTTCCTGCGGATATATCCTGCGGAAAGCCCAATCCCGATCAATGCGAAATGCCAGGCGTAGGAGTGGATGGTCAGCGGAGCGCAGCCGTAATGCATTCCGCTGGTATCGCAGAAGGCGAAGATTCCGCCCAAGAGACCAAAATCCATCAAGAACGACAAGAAAGCCTGATACAGCCTGGGGGATTTGACCCAGGGGAGAATAAGACAGATATACATAGGCGTACTGCATAGCTGGAAGGGGAAATACCACCAGTTGTAAACGCCGTTATTTAGTTGATATGTGATACACCACTGTTTCCAGATCTCGCTTGCGAGCAGGATCAGTCCACAGCACAGAAAGAAATATCTTTGCTTTTTCATAATTGACTGCCTCGATATCAGTGTGTCTTAGAATGTATTTATTATACACCTGACGCAATAAATGTGCTATAATACAAATACTGTGCCCGCAGAGGGATGGGACAGCATACGATGGAAAATGAGGTGGAAACATGCGGACAAAAAATGCGTGTATGCTGATATTGACAGCATTTATCTGGGGGACGGCTTTTGTGGCCCAAAGTGTGGGAATGGATCATCTTGGCCCGTTTACCTTCAACGGTGTGCGGAATCTGATCGGAGGAGCGGCTTTGCTTCCCTGTATCTTTTTCCTGGAAAGATGGAACCGGAAGGATCAGAAGAAGGAATCAGGGCAGGAAGTCCCCGGTACGAGAAAGGATCTGATCACAGGCGGAATCGCCTGCGGTCTTCTGCTTTTTGCGGCCAGCAGTCTTCAGCAGATCGGCCTAGTCTATACATCGGCTGGAAAGGCAGGGTTTATTACGGCTTTTTATATCGTGATCGTACCGGTGCTGGGGATTTTTCTTCATCAGAAAGCAGGATGGAAGATCTGGGCGGCGGTGGCGGCAGCGCTTGCTGGTTTATATCTTTTGTGTATTACCGATGGTTTTTCGGTCAATATCGGAGATTTCTATGTGCTTCTATGCGCATTGTTGTTTTCCCTGCATATCCTGGTGATCGATCATTTTGCGCCGAAGGTAGATGGGGTAAAAATGTCCTGTATCCAGTTTTTTGTATGCGGGATCGTTTCCCTGGTCCCAATGTTTCTATGGGAAGAACCAAGAATAGAAGGCTTGCTCTTAAGCTGGTTTCCTCTTCTGTATGCGGGAGTGCTTTCCTGCGGTGTGGCTTACACCCTGCAGATCGTGGGGCAGAAGAATGTGAATCCAACGGTGGCTTCTTTGCTTTTGAGTCTGGAGTCCTGTTTCTCTGTTCTGGCTGGATGGATTATCCTTGGGGAACGGCTGTCGCTAAGAGAGGGAGCAGGGTGTATTTTGATGTTTGCGGCGATCGTGCTTGCACAATTGCCGGAGAGAAAGGAGAAATTGCAGTATGAATAATTATCCGCTGATTCTTAAAATGATGGAATACTATGCGGGGCGTCCAAAGCAGATCCAGCATTTTATGAAAGTGTACGCCTATGCGAAACTGATCGGGGAGATGGAACACATTTCGCCGGAACTCCAGAGGATCCTGGAAACGGCCGCGATCACTCATGATATTGGTATCAGAGCCAGCGAGATAAAATATGGAAATTCCAGCGGAAAAAATCAGGAGTTAGAAGGTCCGCCGGAGGCGCGGAAAATGCTTTGGGAACTTGGGTATGACGAAGAACTGATCCAAAGGGTATGCTATCTGATTGGCCATCATCATACTTATCAGAAAATCGATGGTATAGATTATCAGATCTTGGTTGAAGCTGATTTCCTGGTCAATCTGTATGAAAACGGAAATGATTCTCAAGCGGTAAAGACAGCTTTGGAGCGAATTTTTGTGACGGAGACAGGAAAAACTTTGTGCAGGACAATGTTCGGTATACAGGAACCCCAAATAGACAAGAAGGGAGAAATATCATATGGTACGAGAAATTAAGAAAGAAGATTATCAGCTCTATATGGATTTAAGCCGTGAATTCTATGATTCCGACGCGGTGCTCCACTCTATTCCAGCTTCTTACAGGGAAGAGACTTGGAAGGAAATGATGCGTTCAGAAGAGTTTGTCAAAGGATATATTCTGGAAAAGGACGGGATCGAAGCCGGGTACGGGCTGACCAGTTACACCTTTTCCCAGGAAGCCGGCGGAAGAGTGGTCTGGCTGGAAGAATTATATATCCGTCCTGAATATCGCTGCCATGGACTTGGAAAAGAGTTCTTCCGGTATGTGGACGAAAAGGTAGCCCCCACGGTGAAACGGCTTCGGCTGGAGATCGAACCGGACAATCTGCGGGCGAAAAAACTGTATCTTGCTATGGGTTATAAGGATCTGCCTTACGTCCAGATGATCAAAGAAGCACAGGAGGATTAGAAGATGAGATTTGTAATTCAGAGAGTATCGGAAAGCGAAGTGAAGGTGGACGGAGAGATCCTGGGAAAAATCGGGAAAGGATTCATGGTGCTGATCGGAGTCAGCGACAGTGATACAAAGGAGACCGCGGACAAAATGATCCGGAAAATGCTTGCTCTTAGGATTTTTGAAGATGAGCAGGGGAAAACAAATCTTTCATTGGAAGCGGTGGAGGGAGAACTTCTGCTGATCTCTCAGTTTACTCTGTATGCTAACTGCAAGAAAGGAAACAGGCCAAGTTTCATTGGAGCCGGAGCGCCGGATATGGCAGAAGAGATGTACGAGTATATTATCAGTAAGTGTAAAGAACAGGTTCGTGTCGTAGAAAGAGGAAGATTTGGGGCGGATATGAAAGTCAGCCTTGTTAATGACGGGCCGTTTACCATTATCCTGGATTCAGATACATTGTAGAAAAAGACCAGGCGCCGCAGCAGTCTTTTGGCTGTCGGCGCCTAAAAAGAGGAAAAGATTAAGTCTGTGCATAGAAAAACGCACAGGAAATGTAAAAAATGATATCCAAAAAGAAATAATTACAATAATAAAACAACTGCGGGGAAAAAATTAAGAAACCAAAGAAAAATCTGATAAGTTTGAACGATATGAGTAGAAAACTATTAACTGATGGAAATATAATATCATAATCTGAAAAATATGTAAAGGAGAAAAACGGGAAAATCTCGTTTTTCTCCCAGGCAAGGCCTACTTCATAGCGCCGCCTGTCAGTACGGAACGTACATGGTCAATTTCCTGCTGGGTTGCCTTTGCGGCGGGAATATAATAGCTTTTCTCCCGCGCGATCTGATAAAGCTTTTCCTGAGACATTTCACATTCATTGCGCAGCTGCTTCAAACACTGCTTTAATTCTTTGTTTTCTGTCTGAGGGATCATTTCCCCATATCTTACAAGTTCTCCATTTACGCCGGCCAATGCATCTGCTACCATCGTTTTGTCGTCTAACATTGTTCTTCCTCCTACAAAAATTTTAAAAGATCCTGTTTGTTTTTCATTGCGCAGTTTGCCGCATCCTGAAAAAGTTTTTTTACTTCCGGGTCCTTTGCCTGCGCGGCATAGTCGTTCATTTTACAGTGGGATGTCTCATAGCCCCCGATCAGGTGGCGAAGGTTCTGCAGATCTAAAATTGATATTTCGGACATTGTCTTTCCTCCTTTAAGAACAATTGTGGTTTTTCGGGATTAGTATGTGTCAAAAAGAGGAAAATATGTTAGATCAGAGTTAAATTTTTCGCGCTTTCCGATTGACGGACAAAATATTGGAAGAGTTTCCCCATTTTATTATTTCTTTGATACATACATTCCGGATGCCATTGGACGCCTGCCGCAAAAGAATGGGAGGCAGACTCAATGGCTTCTATGATTCCGTCCGAAGCTACCGCGGTCGGTTTGAGGTTCTGTCCAAGTTGTCTCACGCATTGGTGATGAAAGCTATTTACAATCTGATGTTCTCCAAGAATGTTATATAGTATGCTATTTTTTGAAATGATGATTTTATGGCAGGGGTCGGAACGGCTGTCAGAGATCTGCATATGTTGAAGGGAGGAAGCGTCCCGCAGGGAAAGATCTTGGCAGATCGTGCCTCCAAGAGCCAGATTAAGGATCTGCATCCCTCTGCATATTCCAAAGACCGGAAGTTTTGTCTCCAGCACATGGCGCATGAAACTTAGATGGAACCAATCCGTGTCCCAATTAGTCCTGCCCTGGGCAGTCAGAAGATCTTCCCCAAACAAAAGCGGGGAGACATCATCGCCGCCGCAGAAGAGAAATCCATCGCAAAGGTCAGTATAAACAGAGAAAGATGATTCTTTGGCGCAGGGGATGAGAACGGCAGTGCCTCCCGCCGCTTCAACGGCTTTAATATATGTGTCTGTGACAAACTGTCTCCCGTTGTGATAGCCGCAGGAGATGATCCCGATGATTGAAGTCATAAAAATCCCTTTCATAAACCGAATTTGAAGAGTATACTGATTATATAGGATAATATGCAAAGGAGTGGCTGAATATGAAATTGATCGACATGCATTGTGATACTTTGTGGAAGATGATGGACCTTGATAAAGAGGGAAATCTGATGGAGAATCAATGCAGTATCAATATCCCCGGTATGAAGAAAGCCGGTACGCTGGCCCAGTTTTTTGCATGCTTCACATATTTAGAGGATTACAAGGCAAAGGGAGCGTATGAGAAAGGGTACGCGCGCATCCTGGAGATGATCCGTTTTCTGGATCAGCAGATCAACGCGTTTCCTGATGAAATCGCCCGCGCGTGCTCCAGGAAGGAGATCCTCAGGAATGAATCAGAAGGAAAGATTTCTGCTCTTCTTGGGGTGGAGGACGGCGGCGTGCTCAATGGGAAGATGGAAAGGCTGGAGGAATTGTATCGGAAAGGCGTCCGGCTGGTAACGCTGCTGTGGAATCACGAGAACTGTATCGGGCATCCAAACAGCAGGCGGCCGGGAGAGATGTGGCAGGGATTGAAGCCGTTTGGAATCCAGATGGTAGAGAGAATGAGCGAGCTGAAAATGATCGTAGATGTGTCCCACGCCTCTGATGGGACTGTGCGGGACGTGTTGGAACACGCGAGGGGAGCGGTGATCGCCTCCCATTCTAACTGCCGGGCGGTATGCCCTCATCCAAGGAATCTGACAGATGAGATGATCCGGGCGATCGCAAACAGGGGCGGAATCGCGGGAGTAAATTTCTATGGGCCGTTTCTGGGTACAGAGACGGAATCCAGGATTTCTGAGATCACGCATCATATCCTTCATATGATTGACGTGGGAGGCAGCAGTTTTCCCGCGATCGGCACAGACTTTGACGGGTTTGACGGTATGGAGGTTATGGATATCCCGGAGGTGGGGAGCATGGAACGTCTCTGGGAAGCGCTGAAGAAAAAAGGGATATCAGAGCGGCAGCTGGATATGATCTGGCGGAGAAACGCCCTGCGTGTGATCCCATAAGCGCTGCTGCTGTCTGATATTGCACAGGGAAATTGAAAAAAATAAAATTCCCTCTTTTCTGTATGGAAAAGCTGTGCTATAATAGACAGGTACGCAGATGTAGTTCATCGGTAGAACACCAGCTTCCCAAGCTGGGGAGGCGGGTTCGACTCCCGTCATCTGCTTGGAAAAGCCGGAAGCGTTGCATAGTCAGCGTTTGCGGCTTTTTTGAGTATGATTTTGTTTGCGGGAAGCGTAAAAGCAAAAGCGGCGGGAGGAAAAGTATGAAAATAGTGTTTTTGGACGCGAAAACGATAGGTGATGATATAGACTTATCCGGTTTCGATCGGCTGGGAGAAGTGGTAAAATATGGATTTTCCCGGTCGGAGCAGGTCCCTTGGCGGACGGCGGACGCGGATGTGGTCATCGTCAATAAGGTGGAGGTCAATGAATCCACCATTGGAAACGCGAAGAACTTAAAGCTGGTTTGTGTGACGGCCACCGGAACCAACAATTTAGATAAGGAATACCTGGACAGACGGGGAATCGCCTGGAGGAATGTGGCCGGCTATTCGACTCAGTCGGTGGCACAGCATACCTTTGCCATGCTGTTCTATCTTCTGGAGAAGCTGCGTTATTATGATGATTATGTAAAGGAAGGCCGTTATGTAGATGATACGATCTTTACCCATTTCGCGGAAAGTTTCTATGAATTGAACGGAAAGCGGTGGGGGATCATTGGGCTTGGAAATATTGGAAGAAAGGTAGCAAAGATCGCGGAAACATTCGGAGCGGAAGTGGTATACGCTTCCGCGTCGGGCAGCGCGCCACAGGAGGGCTATCATCAGGTGGATCTGAATACGCTGCTTCGGACTT
This sequence comes from uncultured Mordavella sp., assembly GCA_902406105.1. Classification (GTDB taxonomy): domain Bacteria; phylum Bacillota; class Clostridia; order Lachnospirales; family Lachnospiraceae; genus Massilistercora. Next base: position 60,989 of record CABPCP010000004.1, on the reverse strand, counting down.
CGGATATCATTTCCGTCCATGCGCCATTGGATCAGAATACGGAAGATCTGATCGATGCCAGGGCTTTTCAGAAGATGAAGAAAAGCTGTATTTTCCTGAATTTAGGAAGAGGGCCTATTGTGGTGGAAGAAGATCTGGCAGAGGCACTGGAATCAGGTGAGATCCAGGCGGCGGGGCTGGATGTGCTGAGGGAGGAACCTATGAGTCCGGATAATCCGCTTCAAAGGATCCGGGACAGCAGGCGTTTGTTTATCACACCCCATATCGGCTGGGCCAGCATTGAGTCCAGGACAAGGCTTATGGAGATCATCCAGGGACAGATTGAAGAATTCTTCTGTCAGAGATAATGGCTTAGTCCTGTCCGGCGATTTTGAGAAATTCTTCCATTGCTCGGGTCATATACTTGGCTTGCTTGTGGTAGAAGACGATGCTCCGCTTTGTCTGGGGGTTGTCCAGTTTGTAGAAGCAGCATTCATCTACATTGGCAATGTGTCGGATAAGCGTATCTCCAACAAAGGTGATGCCCATGCCGTACCGGCAGATATTGAAAGCGGTCACCTGCTGGTCTAATTTAAGGATCACATTGGGAGAGAACCCTTCCATCTGGCAGATTTTCTCTGCCCGGGAGCGGGTGTCATTGCCGGAACGAAGGAAGATGAAAGGTTCCAAACGGAATTCCCTCAAAGAGACACAAGGGAAGGATGGATCCAGATGCCGTCCCTCCAGGATATCCTTCTGGGTCAGCAGAAACCTGGAGAGCCGCTGGTTAGAAGGGAAAGCTATCGGCACTGACAGCAATAGGGTCTCGTCCGCGAGAAAATGAGGGTGATAGACAGACTCCGGAAACTGGCAGTTGTCGATGACCAAATCTAAAGCCCCCCGGGACAACAGCTCCATAAGCTGAGGAGTGTCCGCTTCTGTGAGATGGATTCTGACTAGAGGGTATTTCCTGGTAAACCGGGCGATCATGGGCGGCAGGATATAGGAGGCGAAAAGGTTGCTGCCTCCGATGGAAAGCTGTCCTGTCTTTAATTCATTTAAGTCATTCAGATAGTTTTCAAATCGGTTCTGGATATCCATGATCTCTTCCACGGATCGGATATAGTGTTCTCCGCATTCGGTCAGCTGGATCGGACTGACGCTGCGGTCGAACAGGGGCGCTCCGATCTTTTCTTCTACTTTTTTGACGGCAGCGCTCAAGGAGGGCTGACTGATATAGAGATTAGCCGCTGCCTTGGAAAAACTGCGTTCTTTGTAAACTTCATAAACGTAATGCATAGAATGGAACATAACCGCGCCATGCCTCCTGTCTTCTCTTATAGCCCCATTATAGCCTTCAGCGCTCGGAAACGCAATAAGCCGGAGGGAGGGGAGAAGGCTTCAAAGAGAATTAAGAATACCTTAAGTTGCCTCTTTTGGAACAGGTATAGTATAATAGAGTTCCGATAAGGAGAGGTCCATATGACAAAAGAAAAGAAGTATTCCAGAAGAAGGCAGCAGGTGAAAAGACAGATCCTTATAATCGTGATTTTAGCGGTTTTGGCAGTGGCAATTCCGGTCATATATACAGTAAGATCTTCTGCGGAAGAACAGAAAACCAGCGGGGCGATAAGCAGTTCAGAAGGAATCAAAGGGACGCTTCAGGAGACAGACAGAGCGCTTCAGGATGAGACGCCCCGGGAACGGCTGGCAAGGGTGAAAAAGACCGCGGTGGAACGGGGATATCCCGCCGGAGTTATAGAACTTCTGGATAAAAACGAAGAGACTATAGAATTCGTAGCGAATTATGAAGAAAAGAAAGACAGTTCCCCTGCTCAGACGATCGGGGACGATTTGATCCAGGGGGAAATTCCAGAGCTGATCCAATGGGATGAGCGGTGGGGATACGCGTCCTATGGAACCAGCATCGTGGCAGTCAGCGGCTGCGGGCCTACCTGCCTTTCCATGGTGGCCAGCGGCCTTACCGGAGATGCGTCCATCACTCCCGCCAGTGTAGCTGCCTATGGGACGGCAAATGGATACGTGGATGAGGAAAATAATACCTACTGGAAGCTGATGAGCGATGGGTGCGCGGCTTGGGGCCTGACGTGCTATGAAGGAGAGATTGAAGAAACAGCGGTTGTCAGTCAGCTTCAGGCGGGCCATCCGATCATCTGCAGCGTAGGGCCGGGAGATTTCACGGACAAGGGACATTTTATCGTGCTGGCAGGGTATGAGGATGGAAAGATCAAGGTCAATGATCCCTTTAGCAAAGCAAATACAGAGAACTTATGGGAGTTTGAGCGGCTGGAGGGGCAGATCAAAGCCTTGTGGATCTACTCATTGAAAAGATAAATAGATATATAGCGTTTGTCAATTCTATACAAAAACACAGAAGAAAAATTGGTCAGGATTTTGTTTGATAAATCATTGACAAGCTTAAGAGTACAAATGGTAAAATACGGGAGGGGGTAAAGAAGGGCGGAATGTTTCTTCAAAAACCTCAACCTAAGTAGAGGGTTTCTCGTGGTTTATCATATTATGTTTTTGTTAGGAAGGTCTTAATGCAAGGAAAGAAACAAAAGTATACGATCGGTGAATTGGCAAGGCTGACAGGGATCAGTATTACCGCTCTGCGTTATTATGACCGGGAGCAGGTTTTGATCCCCGCGATCCGCAATGAAAGCAACGGATACAGGTATTACTCCGTCCACCAGTTAGAGCGGGCGCAGACGATCCGCGATCTGAAATCTCTGGGATTATCTCTGGAAGAGATCCGGGAGATTTTGAAAAAGAAAAGCCACCGTCAGCTAGAGGAATGTCTGCGAGAGAAAGTAAGGGAGATCGAGGGAGAGATTGAAAACCTGGAGAGTAAGCTTCTATCCGCCCAGAACGCGTATCGGAGAGTGACAAACGGCAGGAGTTTCCTGGATGTGGAGGCGGATACTTCCTTGTTTTCTGTGGAACATTTCTATCCGGTAGAGGTGGCGCCGCTGAAGGAAATGTGGGTTTTGTATACCCGCTATCCCAGCGAAGTGAACGCGGAGAATCTTTTTTCCGACCGGTGTCTGGAACTTCAGCGACTGAGGAGCCAATATAATCTGTATACGATCGGGCCCTATATCGGCATTTTTCATGATGGGTATGAACGGCAGTTCGGTGAAGAAAAGGGAGATTTGGAAGTCTGCCTTCCGGTGATCAAGCCGGACGGTTTCCAGTGTCGGGAACTGCGCCAGTTTGGCGGATTCCTTACAGCAAGCACGATCCACATCGGTCCTTACAGCAAGAGCCGGAAAACCTATCAGTATCTGGAAGAATGGATCGGAGACAATGGGTATGAGATCACAGGACCTCCATTGGAGTATTATCTGATGGATATCAGCAATACCTTCAGCGAGGAGCAGTATTTGACTAAGATTCATTTTCCCGTGAAAAAGCGGGAAAACTTGTAGGAAAAGCAGGAATATAGCACATCTTGAATTTTGAAATTCGACAAAATCCAAGATGTGCTGTTTTTTTTGTTTTTTTTGGAAAGATAAATAAAATTTTCACACTTTTCTATTGACTTTCCACCTAAGTTCAGAGTTTAAGATGCATATCAGAAAGGCAATGCGCAGATGTCTGAACGAATGAAAAAGAAAGTGAAGGAGGGAAACAAAGACGATGGCTGAGAAAAGCTATGACAGAAGTTATGAGAAAAGGATCGTGGTTCTGTTTTCTCTGACTTGGGGATTCCTGCATCTGAACCGTCTGGCAGTGAACTTTATGATGCCCGCGATCATGGAATCCATTCCTATGACAAACGCCCAGGTAAGCTATATCAGCGGCGCGACAACGGTCGCGTTCGCGATCTCATCGGCGATCATAGGTTACATTTCTGACCGGACTGGACATAAGAAATGGTGGATCGTCCCGCTGACGATCACGGCGGGTGTTTGCGCGGGGTTGTCTTTTGCGGCCAACAGCTATGGGATGCTGATCTTCTTTCGGGTCGCGTTTGGTGTGGCGTTAGGTCCGATCCTGGTTCTGATCTACAATATCATGGAACCGGCATCCACAAAGGAATCTTATGGGAAGAATACAGGGTATGTGAATTCGACCTGTGAATTTATCGTAACCTTATGCGGTCCGATTCTGATGACCCAGCTCTGTACCTGGATGGGCTGGAGGAACTCAACAGCACTGATCTGTATCCTGGTACTCCTGGTAGGCTTTGCCATGATCAAGATCGTGCGGGATACAGGGAAATCCGAATTGCAGCTGGACAGCAGAAAGGGACAGCTTAGACAGGTGCTGAAGAAGAAGAATGTAGTCCTGGCAGGTTTGATCGCGGTCATGGGGCTTGGCGGATACTGGATCATTATGAACTACGCGCCGCTTTACTGGGTTGAGTATGCCGGCCTGGATATTAACGGCATGGGCTTTGTTACAAGCTCTATGGGTGTCCTGGCCATTATCTATGCCTTTGCGGTTCCGAAGATTTCAGATAATATAGGACGAAAACCCGTTCTGGCAGCAGTGTTTGGCGTGGCGATCATTGCCCCGGTGGTAATGGCGGTTATGCCAGAGAGCAAGGCAACGATCGTGGTGTATGCGTTGATTGCCGGACTTCCAATTTCTACGCTGCCGCTGTACTACTCGATCGTGCCTTATGAGTCTGTGCCGGACTCCCTGAAGGCTACGGCCGGAGGTTTCGTCGCAGGCGTGGGTGAAGCGGTAGGAGGCGCGGTTGTTCCGGCAATCTCCGGGAATGTGTGCCCAGATCTTAAGACTATTATCCTCTCTGCGGCAATCGTATTCGCTATCGCGATGGTTCTGTCCATCTGTCTGACAGAAACCAATCCCACAACCTTGAAAAAGCGAGAGGAAAGGGAAGCGATGCAGGGACATCCGGGGAGAGCAATCTAATAGAAAGAGGAGGAAAGAAATATGAGCCAAAAAACAGTGTTTCCATACATACCGAATTCCGTGCCGGAAATCCAGGAAGAGATGCTCCGGGAAGTGGGCGCCTCGGATGTGATGGATCTATATGAAGAAATTCCTGAGGAGCTGCGGGTCAAAGGCCTGCTGAACCTGCCGGAACCAATCCGGGATGAACTTGGGATCAAGCGGCATATGGAGAAGATCCTTGCGAAAAACAAGAACTGCAATGAGTACGACAATTTCATGGGAGCAGGATGCGCCCAGCACTTTGTGCCGGCTGTATGTGATGAGATCGCCGGAAGAGGCGAACTTCTGACCTGCTACGGGGCAGAGACCTGGGCGGATCATGGGAAATACCAGATCTTCTTCGAGTACCAGAGCATGATGGCAGAACTTTTAGAAATGGACTTTCTGACGGTTCCCTGCCACTGCGGCGGCCAGGCGGTGTCCACCTCTTTTTGTATGGCAAACCGGATCACAGGAAGAAAGAAGATCTTAGTACCTAAGACCATGACGCCTCAGAATTTGCTGATCGCCCAAAATTATGTAAAATCTGCAATCGAAGAAAAAGCGCTGGTGATTGAGGAAGTGGCGTATGACCCGTTTACGGGAGAGATGGATCTTGCTGATCTTGAGTCAAAACTAGACGATACAGTTGCGGCAGTGTTGATCGAGAATCCTAATTATCTGGGTGTGATTGAAAGCCAGGGAGCAAAGATCGGAGAGATGGCCGCAGCGGCTGGAGCGGAATTTATCGTTTATGCGGATCCCATTACTTTGGGCGTAATGGAAGCACCAGGGAATTACGGAGCCACCATCTGCGTGGGAGATCTTCACGGACTGGGTCTCCATCTGCACTGCGGCGGCGCCCAGGCCGGCTACATTGCCTGCAAAGATGATCTGAAATATATTGTAGAATTCAAAGAGCTGGTAGACGGTGTGGTGGAGACGACTGTGCCTGGGGAAGTGGGCTATGCGGTAGTCCTGGCAGAGAGGACCCATTACGCGATGCGGGAAAAAGGCAAAGAATTTACCGGAACCCAGAACAATCTGTGGACTGCTCCGGTGGCCGTGTATCTGGCGCTGATGGGACCAAAAGGGATGGAAGAGATCGGAGATACAATCATGACCAAGAGCCAGTACGCTGCACAGCGGTTCTCTCAAATTCCAGGAGTGGCGCTGAAATTTACCGGAACTTTCTTCAAAGAATTTGTCCTGGATTACAGCGGCACCGGGAAGACAGCTGAGGAGATCCGCCAAAGTCTTTTGGAAGAGAAGATCTTCTCCGGAGTCACTTTGACACAAGATTATCCAGAGCTTGGCGAGTGTGCCCTGGTGTGTGTAACAGAGATGGTGACCAAAGAAATGATCGATCATATGGCGGATTCACTTCTCAAAGTGGTGAACGGATAAGGAGGAGGACATTATGCGCAGAGATTATCATACATATCTAAGACGTTTCCACGAGGCAAAGTGGGACGAAGAAATCATTTTTGACTTGAGTGTTCCGGGACAGCGGGGGATTGCGGTGCCAAAACCGGAGGAAGAGATCATAGAAAAAGTTGGAAAAGGAAGCGACAAGATCCCGGCTTCTATGAAACGGAAAAAACTGCCCAACCTCCCAGAAGTACATCAGATGAGGGTCAACCGCCATTACATGCGGCTGACGCAGGAAGTCTTGGGCGCGGATATCACGCCGGACTTAAGCCAGGGAACCTGTACGATGAAATACAGCCCGAAAGTACAGGAGCATATGGCGGCCAGAAATGAAAATCTGGTGGATGTGCATCCTCTGCAGGACGATTCCACTATCCAGGGAATTCTGGAAATCTATAAGAAAACGGAGGAAATGGTGTGCGAGATTTCCGGTATGGATGCCTTCAACTTTCATCCGGGCGGCGGCGCCGCGGCCTGTTATGAGGGAGCCAGTGTCGTAAGGGCTTATCATAAGGCCAGAGGAGATGAAAAGAGAGACGAGATCATCACAACCATCTTCTCTCATCCCTGTGATGCGGGAGCGCCTGCCACAGCGGGATATAAGGTGATCACGCTGATGCCGGGCGAAGATGGAGTGCCGGAATTGGAAGCATTGAAAGCGGCCCTTTCTGAGAGAACAGCGGCCATCTTTATTACCAATCCGGAGGATACAGGAATCTTCAATCCAAGGATCAAAGAATATGTGGATGCCGCCCACGAAGTGGGAGCGCTCTGCTATTACGACCAGGCTAATGTAAACGGTATTATGGGAATCACCAGAGCCAGAGAGGTAGGATTTGACTTGATCCATTATAACCTCCACAAGACTTTCTCATCTCCGCACGGCGGCATGGGACCGGGGTGCGGAGCTTTGGGCGTAAGAGAGTTTTTGAAACCGTTCCTGCCGGTTCCGCGGGTAGAGTATGATGGAAGCAAATATTATCTGGATTACGACTGCCCGGAGAGCATCGGGAAGGTAAGGAGCTTCATGGGGAATGTGCATGTAGTCATGAGGACTTATATGTGGATCAAGCAGATGGGAGCCGAGGGTATCCGGGAAGCCGCGATCTGTTCTGTCCTGAATAACCAGTACCTGATGAAGAAGGTCAGCCAGATCCGGGGAGTGCAGATGTATTATGCCCCTGGGAAACGCAGGATCGAACAGTGCAGGTACAGTTGGAACAAATTGAAAGAAGATACCGGATTTGGAACGGTGGATGTGACAAAACGGCTGGTGGATTTTGGAATGCAGCACTACTGGCAGTCCCACCATCCTCATATCGTGCCGGAACCATTTACACTGGAACCTACGGAGTCCTACAGCAAGGATGACCTAGATGAATATATAGCCATTCTGACGGAGATTTCCAGAGAATGTTACGAAGAGCCGGAGATCATCCGGACGGCGCCCCATAACGCGCCGATCCATGCGCTCCTGGATGAAGAAGTCAATGATTTTGATAAGATTGCCGTGACCTGGCGTCAGTGGCAGAAGAGGATCAAAGCCGGAACTATGAAGGATGCGTAAAGGATCTAAAGAGGGAAAGCATATGAAACAAATTGGATTCCTGGTCAATCCGGTCGCCGGTATCGGCGGCCGGGTAGGCTTAAAAGGGAGCGACGGAGCAGAGATACAGAAGAAAGCAAGGAGTCTGGGAGCAGTTCCAGAAGCTGCTGTCAGAGCCCTGCACGCTTTGGAGAAAGCCTCTGGGCTGGAAGAGAAGGTGACCTTTCTGACAGCGCCGGGAATCATGGGGGAAGAGGTTCTAAAGAAGACAGCCTTCTCATATCATGTGATTGGGACACTGGCAGACGGAGAGACGACGGCGGAAGATACCATTCGGATCGCAAGAGAGATCCTGGAAGAGGGGGCAGATCTTCTTTTGTTTGCCGGCGGCGACGGAACGGCCAGAAATGTCTGCGAAGCTGTGGAGATGGAACTTCCAGTCATAGGGATCCCGGCCGGAGTCAAGATCCATTCTGCCGTATATGCATACAATGCCGGAAATGCGGGGGAAGCCCTGACATATTTTTGCAATGAGAGTAAAAACCGGTTTGAGGAAGCAGAAGTTATGGATATTGATGAAGAAGCTTTCCGGAACGGAAGGGTACAGGCAAAACTGTATGGTTATATGAAAATCCCAATGCTGCACCGTTATATGCAAAGCGTGAAAAGCGGAGGCTATTCGGAGAAAGACAACACAATGGGAATGGCCGCGGAGGTGGCGGCGGGAATGAAACCGGACGCTTATTATGTGATCGGCCCTGGAACCACGACCCGGCCAGTGATGGAGAAACTGGGCCTGCCCCATACACTGCTGGGAATGGATATTGTAAAAGATGGGGTCTTGATAAAGGCAGATGCAGTGGAAAAAGATATTTATGAATTGACGCAGCAGGGGGAAGTATTCCTGGTGCTGACCGTCATTGGAGGACAGGGGCATCTGTTTGGGAGGGGAAATCAGCAGATCAGTCCGAGAATCTTAAGAACCATCGGTAAAGATCACTGCATCATCCTGGCGACCAAAAGTAAACTTTTGAACATTGGGTCAGGCAGGCTTACGGTAGATACTGGCGATACAGATCTGGATCAGGAGCTGGCCGGGTATGTGCGGATTATCACCGGATACCAGGACAGTATGATGTACCGGATCGAGCCCTAAAGGAAAGAGGTGTTGATATGGAAAATTTAGAAAAATATGATCGAAGACTTCCGATGAAAGTAAAGGTAGGTTTCGGAATCGCGAATCTGGGAGATACCATCATCACAGAATTCGTGGGAGCGTTTTTGATCTTCTTTTTGACAAATATTGCCGGGATACGTCCCGCTTTGGCCGGAACGATCGTGTTCATCGGTGTGATCTGGGATGCCATCAGCGATCCGATCATTGGGACGATGTCGGACCGGTGCGGCCTGAAAGCAGGAAGAAGAAGGCCGTTCCTTCTGATCGCGGCAGGGCCGATCGTAGTCTTTACCATGCTGCTGTTTACGGCGGTAGATCTGTCAGCGGGGGCAAAGGCCGCTTACTTTATCATCATGACGATTTTCTACTGGACGGCTTATACATTATTTAACATTCCATATCTTTCTCTGGGGTCGGAGCTTACCACCAATAACGATGAGAAAACAAGGGCGTCTTCGATCAGACAGGTATTTGGTACGTTTGGGCTTTTATTTGCCAATGCCCTTCCCCTCCTTTTGGTTACGGCTTTTGAAAACCGGGGAATGTCGGAGAAGAGAGCCTGGATGATGGCGGCTCTGACGCTGGGGATCATCGCGGCGGCGGCGATCCTGATCACATGGAGATCCACAAGAGGCTGGGAGATCCGGTATAAACCCCAGGATAAGAGCGCGCCGTTCTTCAAGAACCTTGGAAAAGTGCTGGTCTACAAACCGTATATCCTGATCATCCTGGCCTCCTTCTTATTCTACTTTGCGTTCAATACCTGCAACGCAACAGTGGTGTACAACGCGCTGGTAGTGGTAGGGGCGACGGAAGCTCAGACCTCGATCGTCTATACCACTGGAACGATCGTAGGGATCATATTATCGCTGCTGATCGGAAAACTGGCGGTCAAATACGACAAGAAATGGGTATTTATCGTATTTATGTCCATTGCGGGCGTGGCGCTGTGCCTGTTTAAAGTGATCGGATTTTCCAGTATTGCCATGCAGGCGGTGCAGTTCTCGATGGCTCACTTTGGAATCATCAGTTTCCTGGTGTTAAGCTACAATCTTTTGTATGATACCTGTGAAGTTTACGAGTTTAAGAGCGGAGAGATGCTGACAGGCGTTATGATTTCTTACTTTTCCTTCTTTATCAAATTAGGAAAGGCCACGGCTCTGCAGGTAGTAGGAATTATTCTGGAGATCAACGGTTATAATGCTGAATTGGCCGCGCAGCCGGAAAGCGCGAAAAACGCGGTCGAAAGTATGTCTTCTATTATCCCGGGGATTTTGATGCTGCTGTGCGCCTTTGTGGTCTACTTGTACCCGATTACGAGAGAGCGTTTCCGGGCTATGCAGGAAGCTAAGAAATTAAAAGACGCAGGGGAAGAATACTCAACCGCGGCGTTTGAGAAGATCTTATAAAAGTGTATAATTCCCGTTAACACTGGCGGCAGGAAGATATTTCTTCCTGCCGCTAATAGTTTGTCAATAATAGACAAAATATAGAAAGAAAAATTGTGAACAATTTAAGAAATCAGGGAATTGACATTCCTTTCTTGCTGGAGTATTCTTTATAAAGGACATATTAGGGACATGTCCCTAAACAAAAAGGAAGGAGATTTACTTTCATGAAGGAGAATGTAAACTACATGGATCTTGCCAACAGTCCGCTGATGTGGCTGGGTGCAGCAATTGCCGTCGGGATCGTAGTATTCCAGTCGGTGCTTTTTTTCAAAAAATCGCTGACAGCAGCGAAAGAGGCGGGGCTTACTAAAGAACAAGTCAATATGGCGATCAAAAGCAGCGCTATTTCATCGATAGGACCATCCGTCGTGATCCTGGTAACCATGATCTCACTGATCGTTTCTATGGGAGCGCCGGTATCCTGGATGCGTCTGTCATTTATTGGTTCCGTCAACTATGAGGCGATGGCGGCCGGATTTGGTGCCCAGGCTATGGGGACAACGCTGGAAAACCTGAATCCTACAGCTTTTGCCTGCGGAGTTTGGGTTATGATCTGCGGGTCCTTGGGCTGGCTGATCTTTACCTTGATCTTTACAGATAAGATGGACAAAGTAAACCATATCATGTCAAAAGGAAATGCTAAGATGGTTCCGATCATCTCAGCGGGAGCTATGCTGGGAGCTTTCGCCAACCTGGCAAGCGGCAATTTCTTCAATGCCGAGGGCGGATTTGAATTTGGAGGCGCTCCGGCCATTGCTACGATCATCGGATGCATCTTAATGATGATACTTACGAAACTGGCGAAAGATAAGAAGATCACCTGGTTGAGAGAGTGGGCATTCGCGATCTCCATGTTTACCGGAATGTTTATCGGGTATATCTGGAGCCTGCAGGGTTAATCACATCTGAGGATAGAAATAGGAGGAAGAAAAATGAACAGTCAGTATTATTCAACCACATATATGCCCAGCATCATCAAATGGGGCAAGATCACGATGCTGCTTGGGATTGTCACCTGTTTTCTCCCGGCTATCGTTATATCTGTTATCTATGGGTATATGCCGCCGGTTTCAGCTATCATTGCCGGAACGATCTCCCAGATCAGCGTCAGCGGAGCGTTTTACATTGTAGAGCCGATTTCTTATTTCCCGATTCTCGGAATCCCAGGTACTTACCTGACGTTCCTTTCCGGAAATACGTCCAATATGCGTGTGCCATGTTCTTCTGTTGCTCAGGAAGCGGCAGAAGTAGAGATGGGAACAGAGAAAGGGTCCATCATCTCTACTATTGGTATCGCTGTTTCGATCATTGTGAATATCGCGATCCTGACCATCGGAGCTGTTGGCGGAAATGTGATCATCAACGCAATGCCGGAAGGATTGAAAGGAGCGCTTAATTTCCTTCTGCCTGCCCTCTACGGAGCGGTATTCGGACAGTTCGCGATCTCCAGGCCTAAGCTTGCGGGAGTGGCAGTGATCATCGCGTTTGGCATGAACTGGCTTCTGCAGAACGGCTTCCTGTCCTTCCTGCCGGGGACCCCGTCCTATGCTGTGATTCTGGTGGCTGTATTTGGTTCCATTTTTGCGGGACGCATGATCTACAGGAAAGAACTTGCGGACGGTCCAGAGGAGAAGGAGGAATAATTCTATGGTATCAAAAGAGAGGCTTACCGAACGTTTCCTGGAGATGATCCGGGTCTACAGTCCATCCAAGGGGGAAAAAGAGATGGCGGACTGGATCGAGAAGTATCTGGCAGAGAGGGGTATTTCCTTTCAGTCAGACCGGGCAGGAGAAGCCTATGGAGGAAACGGGCGGAATATTGTTGCATACATTCCGGGAACGAAGAAGGGGATTCCGCTTGGATTTGCGGCGCACATGGATCAGATCGAGCCTTGCAGAGACGTAAAGGCTATCCAGGAAGGGGACATTATCCGCACAGACGGAACGACTACCCTTGGCGGAGATGACAAGTCCGGGATCACAGCAATCTTAGAAGCTGTGGAAGACATTCTGGAAACGGGCGCCGAGCATAGGGATATTTATCTGGTATTTACCGCGTCGGAAGAAATCAGTATGATGGGGACGAAACATATGGATCTTAGTATCCTTGCCTGTAAAGACCTTGTGATCGCGGACGCTACAGGAGATACTGGAGTGATCGCCTATAAGGCGCCCGGCATGGAGGCGATCCGCATCATCTTCCACGGGAAAAAAGCTCATGCTGGGATCGAGCCGGAGAAAGGCATCAATGCTATTAAAGTAGCCGCGGAGGCGATCGGAAACATGCATATCGGCAGGATCGATCAGGAGACAACGTCTAACATCGGTAAGATCGAAGGCGGTTCGGCTACGAATATTGTGACAGATGAGGTGGCCCTTACCGCGGAGATCCGGTCTCATAGTATGGACAAACTGGCGGCGGAAGTGGCTCATATGGAGAAATGCTGTGAGGATGCGGCGAAGATGTATGGCGCTTCTTGTGAATTTATCCATGAGCCGGCTTACCCGACACTGTCCCTGGATCTGGAGTGTGACCTGGTAAAAGAGACGGTCAAGGCCATGGAAGCGGAAGGGATCAAGCCGGATCTGATGGTGATCGGCGGGGGAAGCGATGCCAATGTGCTGGCCGGCCATGGATACCGCAGTGTGATCCTGGGGCTTGGTATGAGAGATGTCCACACAGTAGAAGAATCCCTGGATATCAATGAAGTGTGGAAAGCGGCAAAAGTAATGCGCAAAATGATGGACGGAGAATAGGAGCGGATGCCGAAGATGGAATTGCGGGAATTGAAACAAAAATGTCTGGATGCGATCGAGGCGAATCAAGAGAAGATCATTAACCTGGGGCGGGAGATCTACAAAACTCCAGAACTTGGATACAAAGAATTCCAGACCCAGAAGAAGGTGGAGGAAGCATTTGAACAGGCCGGGTTCGAGGTGGAGAAAAACCTGGCGTACACTGGCTGCCGCGCGACATTGGGGAAAAAGGACGGCCCTAAGGCAGGAGTGATCGGAGAATTAGACTGTATTATGTGCGCGGATCATCCAGACAGCCAGAATGGAGGAAACGTCCACGCCTGCGGCCATAACGTACAGATCGCAAACCTCTATGGCTGCGCGCTTGGGCTAAAGGAGTCCGGAGCCCTGGAGGAACTGGGGGGCAGCGTGGATTTCCTGGCAGTGCCGGCGGAGGAATGTGTGGATTATGATTACCGGAACAACCTGATCCGTCAGGGAGAGATTCGATTTTTCGGAGGAAAACAGGAGCTTGTAAGACGCGGAAAACTAGATGATACCGATCTTTTCCTGCAGTGCCATATGATGGAGATGCCGGAAGGAAAGCGGTGTACTGTTGATACGGACTGCAACGGCTTTATGACAAAGACGGTTCGTTTTATAGGAAGAGCGGCCCATGCGGGATTCGCTCCTCATGAAGGGATCAATGCCCTTGGTATGGCGCAGCTTGCTCTGAATAATATCAATGCCGTCCGGGAAACCTTCCGGGATGAAGATAAGGTAAGAGTCAGCGCCGTACTCACAGAAGGAGGGGAGCTGGTAAACGTGGTGCCCTCCGTGGCCGGTATGCAGATCATGGTCCGGGCATTTACTGTGGAAGCGATCTTAGACGCATCGGCGAAGGTAGACCGGGCGTTAAAAGCGGGAGCTTTGGCGCTGGGAGGAAGTGTGGAGATCCAGAACCGGATGGGATATCTGCCCATGCAGACAGACAGGAACCTGTCGGCGCTGTATCGGAAGAATATGATCCAGTATGGCGGCGCGAAGGAGGATTCCTTTGTGGAAGAATATAAGACAGCCGGGTCCACAGACCTGGGGGATCTCTCCCAGATGAAGCCGTGTATGCATATCTGGACGGAAGGGATCACCGGAGGGCTTCATTCGAAGGATTACCGAATGGGAGATCCGGTGAAAGCTTATCTGCAGCCAGCTAAGATGCTGGCGCTCACCCTGATCGATCTGCTGTATGGAGATGCGAAGGAGGCGAAAAGGGTAATAGAAGAATACCGGCCAGTATATACCAAAGCAGAATACTTGCGGCTTTTAGAGGATAATTCCAGGGTTGAAATCTTTGATGGAACCGGCGTATAATATCTATAGAGCAGCGGCGCGCAAAAAAGCGCGCCGTTTCTTTCTATCTATAATAATAGAGAAAGATTCCGTTGGATCGTTCGCGGATGAAAAGGATAGTTGGTGAGAAACATGAGAATTGGAATCATTGGGCCGGATTCTTCCTGCCAGATCATCGAAAAATATATCAGACAACTGGATGCCGGGGTAGAGGTTAAGTGTTATCCCAAGGAGCAGGTAAATGCCTGCGCTTCTGTGACGGAAACTTGTATGGAAGAGTGCGATGCGATCTTGTTCTCCGGCTGCGCGGTGGAAAGCTTTGTGACAGAGGAAATAGAGATTAAAAAGCCGTACACTTCCGTGGAAAAATCAATCATCAGCGTAGCCGGCGCTTTCCTGGAAATGCAGAAAAAAGGGATGGAGTTAGATGCGTTCAGCATCGATGTGGTGGAAAACCGTATGATCGAAGATCTTCTGGATGCGTTCCATATACTTGCCAGAAACATTTATTCCAGTTCCTTCCAGCCGGGAGTGGATGAAGAAGAATATATCAAATGGCATAAGGATCTTCAGGATGAAGGAAGGACGAATGTGGCGCTCACCGCGTTTGCCTGGGTTTACTCCAAACTCAAAGAAGAAGGATACAACGTGATCTATCTTGGCCCTACCAGACTGATGGTCCGGTACGCTCTGGAGAAGCTGCAGAATGAATATGCTCTGAGCCGGGCGGAGTATTCCCGGATCTCGGTAGCGATCCTGCAGCTTACGAATCTGGAGCAGCAGGAAGAAAATTATTACAGAAATATGCTGGAAAAAACAGAAGTGGAAAAGAAGATCATACAGTATGTGAAATCCGTCCAGGGCGCTGTTTTTGAGTTTGGAAGAAAAGAGTATGTGATCTTCGCCAGCGCCGGACTTTTAGGAGAAAAGAAGCATCAGAATAAGCTCCTTAAGCTGCAGCAGGATGTGAAGGCGAACGGCATCCAGATGAATGCCGGGATCGGGATGGGGAACACGGCGTACCGAGCTGAGATGAACGCCCGCGACGCCCTTGCCTACTCTTTGAAGAGAAACTGTCAGGAGATCTACTGCATCAATGACGAGCATATGATCGAAGGGCCTTTTGGGCTGGACCAGCAGCTGCAGTACGAGCTGATCTCCTCCGATCCCAAGATCCAGGAGATCGCGGCAAGGACCGGACTGAGCGCCAGGTCTGTGTTAAAGATCATCGCCATCGCCGACGCAAGGCAGAGTTATGTATTCGATGCCCATGAACTTGCGGACTGCCTGGAAGTTACGGTTCGCAGCGCAAGAAGGATCATGAATAAGATCATGGATGCGGGGCTTGGGAAGGTCTACGCAAAGGAGATCACACCATCGGGGGGACGGCCCAAAACACTGATCGAGATCCTGTTTTAAGGGGGATAGGAAACGAGGGGAGATATTTTGAAAAGTTAGAAAACCGGCCTGACGCGCCGGGAACGAAGGAAAGAAGGAATGATTGGTTTGAGCCGAGAAACGAGTTATATTATAAAGCGCTATCTGCTTCTGCTGGCCGGGCTTTCTGTCATGGCATTTGGCGTGGCGTTTTCGATTAAGGCAGATCTGGGCACTTCTCCCATCTCAAGCGTCCCATATACAGTCAGTCTGTTCAGTCCTTTAACCGTAGGAAAAGCAACCATCGTGATGCATTGTGTCTTTATCCTGCTTCAGATCCTGATTTTGAGAAAAAATTATCATCTGATCCAGCTTATGCAGCTTCCAGTTGCCTTCCTATTTGGATATTTGACGGACTTTGGGGTGTGGGCGGTACAGCGGATCGGTTATCACGGCTACTGGCAGCAGTGGCTCCTCTGTCTTGCGGGGATTCTTTTGGTAGCCGTTGGAGTCAGTCTGGAAGTGAAAGCCGGTGTGGTAGTACTTGCGGGAGAAGGTGTAGTTCTGGCTATCTGTCAAGTCCTTCCTGTAAAATTTGGTTACATGAAAGTAGGATTTGACGTGACATTGGTGGTCACAGCCTGCGTGTTATCCATGGTATTTACCGGTCAGATCCAAGGAGTACGGGAAGGAACGGTGGCCGCGGCCGTCATGGTCGGGCTGATCGCCAGACAGATAGGGAAAATCCTGTCAAAATGGAATTTAGAAAAAATAAATTAGCACTCGCCTCTTGCCGTGTGGCGGATTGTTTTGTCCTGTGGCGTCAGAGCCCGTAAAGCCTTATTTTACAAGGATTTACGGGCTCTGACTTTTTGCCTGGAAGTGTCAAATGGTGTAGTTTTTTGCGGAAATGGTGTAGTGGAAAGAGCTTAGGGGCATGGCAAAAATATAAATAAAAGATGCGGAAATCTTGGCGATTTGATAAACTTAATAGTGTGAGTATATTACTTAAATGTTGAAAAAGCATTTATAGAGTTTTTTTCTATAAAAAGTTGGATGTAATCGAGGATAAAATCATAATGGAGGTATTGGTCAAAATGATAAAAACGGAGACATTCCCATATATACGAAGAAAAATAGACAAATTATTGAAAATAACAAACGAATATAGATTTTATGATCTTGTGAAAGCGGTATATTGTATTAATCTATGTATTAATAATAGATCTGTTTTGGAGTCTTGTTTAGCATTAAATGCCAGCTTGATTGAATATGAAGAAAAGGGCAGTATTAAAATCGAGACGTTTGATGATTTTAAGAAGTTCTTTGATAAAATATATGATTTTATGAAACCTGAAATGACGGATGATTATACGGTAGAAGATTTTGGAGAAGTTAGAATTAGATATAACGATAGATTTTACCGTGTAATAGTGGGAACTGGACATAATAATGTGTTTGCCTGCCTCAATTTTTTGCCTGCTTTAGCAAAAGAGACTTCACACGAAGAAGAACTTAAACTGGCTTTTGAGTATACATCCGGAGTAATCAATTATTTCCTCGAAGTAAATAAGAACGATGGTATTGTTAAAAAAAGATTTGTTCTTCCGTCAGAAGAATTGTTTTATAAGGTGCAGAAATTCTTTAGAGAAGAATGTAAAAAGTACGATATCCTTAAGCTCAATTCTCTATTAAAAAGTGATGAAGCCGCAATTGAAAAAATGCACTTTGTATGTAGAGAAGATAATGTTTATCCGCTATATAATGTTTCTTTGTTAATTGATTTATATGATATATGGGAAAACGAAATTGAATTTGAACAGCAGATTTCAGTGGCAAATGTTGGAATAATAGACAGGATTTACAGTTTGTTTGAAACAGATCGATCAAATAAATGTTTGATGTTTGCACCAGCTATGATGTTTCCGGACCAAAAATATGATCCAGATCAAAAGACGTATACTTTTATAGCGAAAGCTTCTCGTGGTGTAGTTGTTGCGATTAATGCAGATGAATATAAAGAAGGGGAGTTAGAAAAAGAAATTGAAAATATAGAGGACTATCATAAGAGTGGTACGCTTCAAATTGCTGAAACATATAATCGATTTGATGATAAGGGATTAAGAGGGCTTTACATTTCTTCTGACATACCGATTCAATATTTAATTTATAATAGCTTTATGAATCCTAATCAGACACATATGTCACTGGGAGAGGTGGGAAAAAGAAAAATCTGTACAGCACTGGATGTTATATATTATCTGAATTTTATGGATGATACAGACGAATTGTTTGAGTATCTCTCTTACTCAAAAGAGGGAGATTACGAGAGATCTTTTGGTTTTGGAAGCGATGCTGCTTTTTATTTTACATGGAAAAATCAAGGACGATATATTGCTAAGGGCGCAATTATATATAACATGATTGATATAGGATATGATACAGAAAATGAAGCTGTTGTTGATTATTTTAGAGAAGAGTTGATGGATTATCCTTTTCACGTTAATGATTATCTGTTTCGTGAACCATTTTCATGGAAAATTGAAAGAAGATATATCGATACGTACGAATATACCGCTAAACATGGAATAGGATTTGGTGGTGTGTATTTTACGCTGCCAAGAAATAATTATGTTTTTTTGACAAATAATGTGGATTTTTATAAAGATGTAGAAGATTTTGGAGAATACCGTCAATGGATACAATTGTTGGAGGAGATTATAATTGAGGGATTCGCTTCGATAAAATGTATATTTGAAGACGATAGAGCGATTTGCAATACTGGAATACAAATGGCATTTATGCCAATTGAGTATGCTATTCATGCGGGACATGAATCATTTCTACATGAAGAGCGAACATATTTATATAGCGACGCCCAGTATCAAAATCGTAAATGGATTATTAGATATGTTGTTAAAGATATGCAGCAAATCTTTTGGGATATCCAAAAATCAGAAGATAGAAGTATAGAATTTAATATATTAGAAGAAATTCTCTGTCCATTGTTAGTTAGAAACCCTGAATTAAAAGAAATGTTTGAAAAAAGAAAACAAGTTATTTCTCTTGATAAAAAGAAGATAGGAGTATTTTCAACATCCGTAGAGTATAGGTGGGATAATAATGTGCAGAATTTTTCTCCAAAGGATTATCATTACCATAATGTTAGAAAACGAATCGCAAATATTTGCCACGATAATATGATTAAGCCTGGAACATATCATGGCAAACAGGCTAATCAAATAATACGAGCAATGCAAAAGGCTTTGATTCAAGATTTTGAGAAAGAAGTTTCAAAATTTTCGTGGAAAGAGTTACATTATATGTTATTGGATTACCATTCAACATTATTACATGATATTAATATTAACTGGAAAAGATATGGAGCGTATTCCGGCTTAGATGAGGAGAAAGACAAAGAAGTCAGAGATCGGATTATAGACCAAAGAGAAAAATCAAAGCATGATGATAGAAATGTACTCTATCTGATAGAAACTAATTTATATTTAAATTCAAAATCAGAAATACATGCAACCACAGATGATATAAATCTTTTATTAGCATATGCCAATTGGCTGGTTGTTTTAAATGATGTGGCAGATATGTGCTATTTCGCGGATGACGAAGCTTATATAGAAATAACAGATGAGTATGTAGTGGATACTTTGCCAGATGAACAAGATGATGAGGAATCAAATAATTTGCATCATAGGATATATTCGTATTCAGATGGATTAAAAAGGGACAAAAAAACAGATATCAATTATCTTGAAAAAGTGAAGGGAGTATTTAAGGAAGATACGGGATTTGATTTTCAAAATTTTTTGGATGCATTATCATATTTTAGTTATTCTTTCTCTGAGGATATAGTTAAAAACGAGGGAAGCAATGTATTTAGAGCATCAATGAAAGATTTATTGAGCGATTTTCTAGTACAAATGAACGGTGCTATTACAGAAGAAGATGCAAGAAATCTTTTTGATTATTTAGTGATTTTTTCTCAAAATCTTAAGACAGTAGGAGGAAAAACAGATTTTTATCTTCCGATTGGGAAAAGGAGAACACGTAATGTAAGATTTGAACTAATGCCTCTTGTCAGTATTGGTGGAGACATCATATTCTCACCTATTACTATGGACCATTTGAAAAAAGATTGGCTTAATGGAATAATGGATTTTATTTTACCACACGAGGTTGGCATGAATAGAACAAAACAGCTATTAGTAGAGTGGAAAAGTTTTTATGAGAAGCAGATTGTCTATGACATGGCGAAAGCGTTTGAGGAAAATAGATTTGATATTGTAAAGATGAATTTTGAATTGAGGAAATTGGATAAATCTCATCCACAGTGGCTTGGAGATTACGATGTGTTTGCCATAGATAAAAAATATAAGGCTATATGGATTGTGGAATGTAAGGTAATTGAAAAAGTGGCTACATTTTATGATATGTATCGTCAGCAGAATAGATTTTTTAATGAGCATAAGGAAGATGAAAAGTTTCAGAGAAGAATTGATTATTTACAGGAGAATGCAGATCAAGTAATCCAGCAATTGGGATTCACTGAATACATGGGATATAAAGTAATTCCATATATGTGCATGAATAAGGTACTGGTGTCGAGATACAAAAAAATTGCGTTTCCGATTGTATCATATTCAGAATTGATAGAAATTATTTCTGGTGCTAGGGGAGAATAGACTACCTTTCCCCGTTTTTGATTTTGAGATAAACTTTAGATTGGTCTTATCAAAAACTGAAGTTTTAAGAAGGGTACATATAATATCTGCGTCTGCAAATATTTTATTGATGCTTAATCTGCTCTATGTTATACTCAAAACGATAGAGTAGAATGGTTTGCAATAGATAGGAGTAAAAAGATGGCAAAGATCATCAGTTATAATAAACTCTGGAAATTATTGATTGATAAAAATATGAATAGATCCGAACTCCGAAATAAAAGTAAAATTAGTACGGCATCTCTTGCAAAGCTTGGGAAAAATGAAAATTTGACAACAGCGGTTCTGTTAAAAATTTGTAATGCCCTTGAGTGCGATATATCGGATATTATGGAAGTTATAGATACGGATGAAAATGAGTAGGAGTATGGATATTTACAATCACGTTACGGATCAGGAAAGGATCGCCCGGGAGATTGCCAAACTGGATGAAGTTCAGGTCATGTAATGCAGTCCACCATGCACCTCATGAACTACGTTCATTCGGTCGCGGTTGTCGCCTTATAAGTGCAATTTCAAGTCTGCCCTTATGTGAGAAAACTCCCAGAAGGAAACTCTCGCCATGCACTTCGCGAGCAGGCTCGCTCAGTCGCGGCTGTTGCCTTATAGGTCCCAAATTGAGCATGATTTTTCGTGAGCAAGCTCCTGAAAATCAACTCAATTTCGTTCCTGCATGTCTCTTAGTTTTCGTGGA
This sequence comes from uncultured Mordavella sp., assembly GCA_902406105.1. GTDB lineage: Bacteria > Bacillota > Clostridia > Lachnospirales > Lachnospiraceae > Massilistercora. The sequence goes on along the minus strand of CABPCP010000004.1, from coordinate 39,580 downwards.
AATGGTATAAATTTGGTGTAGTAAGTCATTTTTGAAGCAAATTAAAAAGTTGTAAATGCTCAGAAAGCTCGTAAAATCAGGCTTTCTAGAAATCTTAAAAAATTAGCACTCACCTCCTGTTATCGCAGTGCGGCCTTTGCCTAACTTTATAGAGAGTCGTAAGTGCCTATTTATGGACGTTTCTCGGATTTTATGATTTGATCTTAACTCGTCAGAAATCATCATTTTATAAAAAAATGGTGTCAATCAGCAGAAAGATACCTTTTCTATTTCCAGCCGTTCAGAAATGGACGGCTTTTTTATCATCAATCACTATATCCGTTTTGTGGACGGAGAGCCAGAGAAGCGAGAAACGGACCATTTCGGACAGAACGTTAGAGCTATTTAACCGTATCATTGGAGCAAAAGAAATAATGTATTGCTATTGTGCGCACGTTTGTGTATAATAAAGAAAAAGATATGCACGAGAAAGGAGCGTTGTTATTATGGCAAAGTCAGCAAATTTATATGCGAGAATAGAGCCTGAAATCAAAGAGCAGGCTGAAAAAATCCTCTCCACACTGGGTATTCCTGCTTCTAATGCTATCAATATGTTTTATAAACAGATTATCTTACATCGAGGACTTCCCTTTGAAGTGAAAATCCCAGACAGAACGCCCACAGATATAAGTACGCTGGGAACAGAAGAACTGCACGCAGAGCTGGAGAAAGGATATGCGGATATGAAAGCAGGTCGAACCAAAGATGCAAAGACGGTTTTTGCTGATATTCGCAAAGATTATGGCTTATGATTTTTAACGTAGTCATATCAATACAGGCTGAGGAAGATTTGCGAGGGATATTTGAGTATATCGCTTTTGAACTTTTGTCACCAGAAAATGCAGGAAAGCAACTGGAACGTTTGGAAAAACAGATATTAAGTTTAGATGAAATGCCGGAACGCTTTCCGAGATATGGGAAAGAACCGTGGCATAGCCGAGGTTTACGTTTTGTTGCGGTAGATAACTATATCGTGTTTTATCTTCCAGATGTGGAAGAACAGGTGGTAACAATTCTTCGTGTCATGTACAGCGGACGCAACATGGAAGAACAGTTAAGCGTCCATACAAAGCAATAAACAATTTCATATCCCACACAAAGCGGTTACTCCTTTGGAGATCAACCGCTTTTTCTATATTCAAATTTAAGATAGGAGTGATTGAAAGATATTTTTGCAGAAATGCAGGTAAAAATCGGGCATCCGTATCTCTCCGCCTGCCCTGCTGTAAGCGTACGGTCTGGTTTGAGATGAAACGCTTTTGACGAATACGGCAATCCTCACACTAGCGTTGATGAGGATATGCGTAACCGTCTGGAAGCAAAACTGATTGAATAGGTGTCAAATTGGTGCCAAGCCTAAGAAAAATGACGATTTCAAGAGTGGAAAAGCTTGCAACCATTGATTTTACTGGGGTTGCAAAAAAATCAAAAAAATATTAGCACTCACCTCTTGACAGTGCTGACAGCCTGTGATATTGTTATAGTGTTGATAGAACAAATATGTAAGCAACTCTCTCTGAGAAGGAGGACAACACTATGAATATAAATAAATTTACGCAGAAATCACTGCAGGCCGTCCAGGACTGTGAGAAGGCGGCCATGGAGTACGGCAACCAGGAAATTGAACAGGAGCATTTATTTTATGCGCTACTGACCCAGGACGACAGTCTGATCCTGAAGCTGATGGAGAAGATGGGGATCGACAAAAACCTGATCTTGAACAGGGCGGAAGAGGCCCTGCGGAAACGGACGAAAGTCCAGGGCGGAAGGCAGTATGTAGGCCAGGACCTGAATAACGCTTTGGTCCATGCGGAAGATGAGGCAAAGCAGATGGGAGACGAGTATGTGTCGGTAGAGCATCTGTTTCTGGCTCTGATCAAGTATGCCAATAAGGAGATGAAAGCCATCTTCCGGGAGATGGGCATCGACCGGAATGGATTCCTCCAGGCGCTTTCCACCGTCCGGGGAAACCAGCGGGTGACCAGTGATAACCCGGAAGAGACCTATGACACGCTCAACAAATATGGCTCTGACCTGGTGGAGCGGGCCAGAGAACAAAAATTAGACCCAGTCATTGGCCGGGACGGCGAGATCCGAAATATCATCCGGATCTTGTCGCGGAAGACTAAGAATAACCCGGTGCTCATCGGCGAACCCGGCGTTGGAAAGACGGCAGTGGTGGAAGGACTGGCTCAGCGGATCGTCCGAGGCGATGTACCGGAAGGACTGAAAGACAAGACGATATTCTCCCTGGATATGGGAGCGCTGGTAGCTGGGGCCAAATACAGAGGGGAGTTTGAGGAACGGCTGAAAGCGGTCCTGGAAGAAGTGAAAAATAGTGACGGCAGGATCATCCTGTTTATCGATGAACTTCATACGATCGTTGGAGCAGGAAAGACCGATGGCGCTATGGATGCGGGAAACATGCTGAAACCTATGCTGGCCAGGGGCGAACTGCACTGTATCGGCGCTACCACTCTGGACGAGTACCGCCAGTATATTGAGAAGGATGCGGCTCTGGAGCGGAGATTCCAGCCTGTTATGGTAGACGAACCAACGGTGGAGGATGCCATTTCGATCCTGCGTGGCTTGAAGGAACGGTATGAGGTATTCCACGGAGTTAAGATCACCGATGGCGCGCTGGTGGCGGCGGCAACGCTGTCTGACCGGTATATTTCCGACCGGTTTCTGCCGGATAAGGCCATCGACTTGGTGGATGAGGCCTGCGCTCTGATCAAGACGGAACTGGATTCCATGCCGACAGAACTGGATGAATTGCAGCGGAAGATCATGCAGCTTGAGATTGAAGAGGCGGCTTTGAAAAAAGAGGAAGACCGGCTGAGCAAAGACCGTTTGGCCCATCTGCAGCAGGAGCTGGCAGAACTGCGGGAAGAATTTGCCAGCAGGAAAGCCCAGTGGGACAATGAGAAAGTAGGCGTTGAGCGGGTACAGAAGCTTAGGGAAGAGATGGAACAAGTAAATAAAGAGATCGAGAAGGCGCAGCAGTCCTACGATCTGGAGAAAGCCGCCCAGTTACAGTATGGAAGACTTCCAGAGCTGCAGAGACAGTTGGAGGCGGAAGAGGCAAAGGTCAAAGACGAAGACCGCTCGCTGGTCCATGAGAGTGTGACGGATGAAGAAATCGCCAGGATCGTGTCCCGGTGGACGGGAATCCCGGTAGCGAAACTGAACGAGAGTGAGCGGAACAAGACGCTGCATCTGGCGGACGAACTGCACAAACGGGTCATCGGTCAGGATGAGGGAGTAGAATTGGTGACAGAGGCTATCATCCGCTCCAAGGCCGGGATCAAAGATCCGACCAAACCCATCGGTTCCTTCTTGTTCTTAGGGCCTACCGGCGTGGGTAAGACGGAGCTGGCCAAAGCGCTGGCGGAAAGTCTGTTTGATGACGAGAATAATATGGTACGGATCGATATGAGTGAGTACATGGAGAAATATTCCGTGTCACGGCTGATCGGGGCGCCTCCGGGATATGTGGGATACGATGAGGGCGGCCAGCTGACCGAGGCGGTAAGGAGAAAGCCCTATTCCGTTGTGCTGTTTGACGAGATCGAGAAGGCCCATCCAGACGTATTCAACGTGCTGCTGCAGGTGCTGGACGACGGCCGGATCACAGATTCCCAGGGACGGACGGTGGATTTTAAGAATACCATCTTGATCATGACTTCCAATATCGGTTCCGCGTATCTGCTGGATGGAATCCAGGAAGATGGAACCATCCTGCCGGAACGTCAGGAGGCTGTCATGGAAGAATTGAGAGCCCACTTCCGGCCGGAATTCCTGAACCGGCTGGACGAGACGATCATGTTTAAGCCATTGACGAAAGACAATATTTATGACATTATTGACTTGTTGATCGCGGATGTGAATCGGCGTCTCGCAGACAAGGAAATCTCTATCACATTGACGCCGGAGGCGAAAAATCAAGTGGTAGAGGGAGGATACGACCCCACCTATGGGGCGCGGCCGCTGAAGCGTTACCTGCAGAAGAATGTGGAGACACTGGCGGCAAAACTTATGCTGAAAGGCGATATCGGCGCAGGCGAGACGATCCTCATTGATGCGCAGAATGGGAAATTAACCGCAAGGAGTCAGTAGTCGTGGCTATCATCTTTCATATTGATGTGAATTCTGCCTATTTAAGCTGGACGGCAGTGGAACAACTAAAACATGGAGCTAAGACGGATTTGAGAGAAATCCCTTCGATCATCGGAGGAAACCAGAAGACCCGCCACGGTGTGGTGCTGGCAAAGTCTGTCCCGGCTAAGAAATATGGCATTCGCACTGGGGAACCGGTGGCGAATGCCTTTCGTAAATGCCCAAATCTTGTGATGGAGCCGCCGGACCACGCTCTTTACCGGAAGTACAGCAAAGCGCTGATGGAGTTTTTGAGTACCTATACCACCAGGATCGAGCAGGTCAGCGTGGATGAATGTTATATGGATTTTACCGAGATCGCTTCCCGGTTTGCCTCTCCGGTGGCCGGCGCCCTTAAGATCAAGAACGAAATCCAGCGGAGGTTTGGATTTACGGTCAATATTGGGATCTCTTCCAATAAACTGCTGGCGAAAATGGCCTCGGATTTTGAGAAGCCCAACAAAGTACATACCTTGTTCCCGGAAGAGATCCAGGAGAAAATGTGGCCCCTTCCCATCCGGGACTTATATATGGCCGGGGCTTCCAGTACAAGTACGCTGGAGAAGCTGGAGATCCGAACCATCGGAGATCTGGCCTGTATAGATCCAAAGCTGATAGAACTCCATCTTAAGAGCCATGGGCGCAAGCTGTGGGAATTTGCTAATGGGATCGATGACTCGGCGGTAGAATCGGAACCCGCGGAAGCAAAGGGAATTGGAAACTCCGTCACCCTTCCCAAAGATGCGGCGACAGAAGAAGAAGCCGGAAAGATCCTTTTGGATCTGGCAAAAAGTGTGGGAGGACGGCTTCGGAAAGCAGGATATAAGGCGGGAATGATCAGTGTGGAGATCAAATACCATGATTTTCGGACCTGTTCCCACCAAAAACAGCTTGCGAGATCTTCCAATCGGGATAAGGAGCTCCACCAGACGGCTATGGAACTGTTCCGGGAACTGTGGAATGGGGAGCCGGTACGCCTTCTGGGGATCCGCACTTCCAAGCTCTCAGAAGAAGGAGAGCCGGAGCAGATGAACCTCTTTGATTTCCAGGCGGACCAGGAGGAAGAAAAAAAGCGGGAAATGGAGGAACAAAAGCGGCAGAAACTGGATCAGGCATTGAGTAAGATCCGGCGGAAATACGGGGAAAATGTCATACGAAAGGGGCGCCTTCCAGAGGAAGAAAAAAAGCCGGATCATTAGTTGAAATCTGGAGATCATTGTGTATAATAGCAGGTAATGACGGTATAAAAACGTAGAATTTTTACCGTCAGGAATTCTGTGTTATGATGAGACAAAGAAATACGAAGAAGCAGGAGGTACGTAGTATGAGCGTGGAAAAAGTATTCGAGTATTTCAAAGAGATCTCTGCGATCCCCAGAGCTTCCGGAGATGAGCAGGCAGTCAGCGATCACCTGAAAGCCTTTGCCAAAGACCGGGGATTATGGGTGCGCCAGGAGAAGGACGGAAGCCTGGTGATCAAAAAACCGGCCTGTCAGAGGACGGATGCAGATCCGGTGATCCTGCAGGGACACCTGGATATGGTATACGTAAAGGACAAGGATAGTAAGCATGAATATCAGAATGGGATCCAGGTATTGGAGGATGAAAAGGAACTGTATGCGGACGGAACTTCCCTGGGCGCGGACAACGGGATCGGGATGGCGTTTTGCATGGCTTTGATGGACAGCGGGGACATTCCTCATCCTGATCTGGAGTTCATTTTTACGGCGGAAGAAGAGGTGGGCCTTGCGGGCGCGTCACGGCTGGACATTTCAGATCTGAGAGGAAAATATTTTCTGAATCTGGATGCGGAAGAACAGGGAGTCTTCTATGTGAGCTGCGCGGGAGCCTTAAGGAGCAGCCTGTATTGGAAGCTGGAGCGGGAGCACATTCCTGCCGGATGGAAAGGGTTGTCTGTCGAGATCGGCGGACTGAAAGGCGGTCACTCCGGGCTGGATATCGACCGTGGAAGAGCCAGCGCCATACAATTGACAGGCAGATTGCTCTATCAATTAGAAGAAATCGGAGAGTGGCGGCTGGGACATTTAGATATTCCAGGGAAAGCCAACGCGATCCCATCCTGGGCCCAGGCGGTTTTGTATGTAAGCCCAGGAGATGCGGAGAAAGTAATGGAGAAGATCCGGGAGATGGAGCGGATCTTCCGGGAGGAACTGAAAGGGACAGATACCATAGAGATCACTGTATCCCAGGTGGAAGTATTTGTGGGAGAGAGCATTTACAGCCAGGAGCTGGAGCATCGGATCATACGTGCCCTTATGCTCCTGCCCTGCGGTGTGATTAGCCGTTCCCATACTATGGAAGGGCTGGTGGAGACGTCCATCAACGCGGGATCCCTGCAGGAAGAAGAGGGAGAGGTATTACGGCTTCTTCTGGCGGCAAGAAGTTCTGTGGACTCCAGGAAATATTTCCTGAAAGACCAGCTCTACGTCCTGGCGGAACAGTACTGTGATGATCTGGCGTTTGAAAATGACTATCCCGGATGGCAGTATGAGGAAGTATCGCCGCTGCGGGACAAGGCATGCGCGCTTTATGAAAAGATGTTTGGGAAACCGGCGAAACTGGAGGCAATCCATGCGGGACTGGAATGTGGATACTGGCATTATAAGAAGCCGGAGCTTGACATCCTTTCCCTTGGACCGGATCTTTCCAACGTGCATACCACCAAGGAGCGGGCCTCCAAGGAATCGATCGCCCAGACCTGGGAGTATCTGAAAGCCCTGCTAAAAGAATTGGATTGATAAATTTTTGATCCTGGACTCATAGATCAGCAAAAGGCTGCGAATCATAGTTCTATATGATCCGCGGCCTTTTTCTCTGGTAGCCCGCGGAAATGGAGGGAAGACGGATGAAAAAAGAAAGAAAAAGAGAATTTTTGAAAGACCTTCTGGCGGATGCGGCGGCAGGGACACTGATTGCCGCAGGCCTTTATAACTTTGCCCTGCAGGCGGATTTCCCGGTGGCCGGTTTCACTGGCATTGCGGTGATCCTGTACCATTTGACGGGATTTCCGGTAGGAGCTGGGATCATCCTCCTCAACATACCGGCGGCGGTTTTCTGTTATCGGTTTTTGGGGAAAGAATTTTTCCTGAAGTCGGTAAAATCTACCTTGGTCGTATCGGCGCTGACGGATTACGCGGCGCCTCTTTTCCCGGTCTATACAGGAGACAGACTTCTGGCGGCGCTTTGCGCCGGGGTGCTGTGCGGCGCCGGATATGCCCTCATCTTTCTGCGGGGGTCTTCCACAGGAGGACAGGATTTTATCAGTCTGTCAATCCGGAAGGTGAAGCCTCATCTGGCCCTTGGGACCATCACTTTTATCCAGGACGGGGTGATCATCCTCCTGGGAGGCGTGCTGGTCTTTCGGGATATGGACGGGCTGATCTATGGAGTGATCGCGACCTGGCTTTTGGCAAGCGTCATTAACCGGGTCTTATATGGAAGCGGACAGGGCCGGCTGGCGCTGATCGTGACAGAACAAGGCCGGCGTATGGCAGGCCGGATCGGCAGGGATTTTGAACGGGGGACTACGATCCTGGAAGGAACCGGCGCCTACTCCGGCAGAAAAAAGAAAGTGGTCGTATGCGCCTGCGGAAGCAAAGAGGTCCATGCCATCAAGAAAGCGGCCCATCAGATGGATCCGGAGGCGTTTACGATCATTTTAGAATCCAACGAAGTGGTGGGAGAAGGGTTCCCGGGAAAAGCGTAAGAGAGTCTGGCACAAATTAGCCTTTGCTCTGTGTCTAAATAATGCTATAATAATTTAGAATCAGATAAAATAGGAGGCTGAAAATATGAAGCTGACGAAGCTGTTGGAACGTTTGGAATATAGAGTGGTACAGGGAAGCGATCAGATCGACGTGGGGGAACTGATCAACGATTCCCGGAAGGTATCTGAGGGCAGTGTATTCGTATGTATCAGCGGGGCCGTTGTGGACGGCCATGTTTATGTACAGGAAGTGGCGGAAAAGGGAGCTGCCGCAGTGGTGGCAGAGAAGGAGGTAGAGGCGCCGGAAGGAATGACGGTGATCCGGGTGGAAGATACCCGGTACGCCCTGGCCCTGATGTCTGCCGCGTATTTCGGATATCCTGCGGAAAAGCTGAAGGTGATCGGGATTACAGGAACAAAAGGGAAGACAACAACGACTTATATGATCAAATCTATTCTGGAAGAGGTAGGGCACAAAGTAGGACTGATCGGGACGATCGAGGCGCTGATCGGAGACAAGGCGATCCCGGCCAGCAATACGACGCCGGAGTCCTATACGATCCAGAAATATTTTGCCCAGATGGTGGAAGCAGGCTGTGACAGCGTGGTGATGGAAGTGTCCTCCCAGGGACTCATGCTCCACCGGACGGCAGGGATCCCATTTGAGATCGGGATCTTTACCAATCTGGGAGAAGACCATATCGGCCCCAATGAACATAAGGATTTCGAGGACTATAAGCGCTGCAAGGGCCTTCTGTTCCAGCAGTGCAGGATTGGCATCGGCAATGTGGATGATCAGTGGTTTGCGGATGTGTTCCGAAACGCCACCTGCCAGACAGAGACGTTTGGATTTTCAAAAGAAGCGGATCTTCGGGCCGTAGATGTGGAACATGTTTCAAGGCCGGGATATCTGGGCGTAAAGTACCATGTGGCCGGGCTGATGGATTTCGACGTGGAGATCGATATCCCGGGAGAGTTCAGCGTTTATAATTCCCTGACAGCGATCGCTGTGTGCAGGCATTTTGACGTGCCGGCGGAGAAGATCCAAAAAGCGCTGAAAGTTGCCAAGGTGAAGGGACGCATTGAGATGGTCAAGGTATCAGATGATTTTACTTTGATGATCGATTACGCCCATAACGCGATGAGCTTGGAGAGCCTGCTCCATACTCTGCGGGATTATGAGCCGGGCCGGATCGTAACGGTGTTTGGCTGCGGCGGCAACCGGTCCAGGACCCGCCGCTACGAGATGGGAGAGGTAGCAGGAAGACTGTCAGATTTTACGATCATTACTTCAGATAACCCCAGATTCGAGGAGCCACAGGCCATCATTGATGATATCATTACGGGGATCAAGAAGACGGATGGGAAATACATTTCTATCTGTGACCGGAAAGAGGCCATCAAGTACGCGATCCAGAACGGCCAGCCAGGGGACGTGATCATCCTGGCAGGGAAAGGCCACGAGACTTATCAGGAGATCGAAGGGGTCAAATATGATATGGATGAGCGGGTGCTGATCCGGGAAGTGCTGGAAGAACTGAAGGAGGAACATGTACGCTGATATTATCATAGATATTACCCACGAAAGGCTGGATAAGATCTTTCAGTACCGGATTCCCAGGGAGCTGGAAGATGACCTGGAAGTGGGGATGGAAGTGGCAGTCCCTTTCGGAAGAAATGACAGGGAGATCTCCGGGTATATTATTGGATTCTCAAAAGAGACGGATTATGACCCTGAGAAGATCAAAGAGATCATCGGAAAAGCGGAAGGGAAAACAGCTATTGAATCAAAATTAGTGGCGCTGGCCGCCTGGATGAAGGAAAACTACGGCGGCACTATGATACAGGCATTGAAAACCGTGCTGCCTGTAAAGAAAAAGGAAAACAGCAAAAACCGGCGGACGGTAGAACTTGCGCTTACCAAAGAAGAAGGGAAAGAAAAGCTGGATCTTTACCTTAAGAAAAACCAGCGGGCAAGAGCCAGGCTGCTGGCCGGGCTGTTAGAACAGCCCAGACAGCCTTATGAGCTGATCACAAAGAAACTTCACGTGACAGCCCAGGTGATCCGCGCTTTGGAAGAGCAGGGAGTGCTTCAGGTGAAAAGCGAGCAGGTATTCCGCAATCCGGTAAGAGGCGGAAAGCAGGAAGTACAATCTCTGGAATATACCAAGGAGCAAAGAGAGGCGGTGCAGACCTTCCGGACAGATTATGAAAAAGGACTCCGGAAGACGTATCTGCTCTATGGAGTCACGGGAAGCGGGAAGACAGAAGTCTATATGGAGATGATCGGGACAGTTCTTAAGGAAGGAAAGCAGGCCATTGTCCTGATCCCGGAAATCGCCCTTACATACCAGACGGTCCTGCGCTTTTACGGAAGATTCGGGGAGCGGGTGTCAATCCTGAATTCCCGTTTATCCCCCGGGGAACGCTATGACCAGATGGAACGGGTGAAACGGGGAGAGGTAGATGTGATGATCGGACCCCGGTCCGCTCTTTTCACCCCCTTTTCCAATCTGGGACTGATCGTGATCGATGAGGAACATGAAGGCACTTATAAAAGCGAGCAGGTGCCAAGGTATCATGCCAGAGAGACGGCCCAGAGGCGGACCAAGATGGAGGGAGCCAGCCTGGTGCTGGGTTCTGCCACGCCTTCTCTGGAGGCGTTCTACCGGTGTAAGCGGGGAGACTACCAGCTGCTGAGACTGGGAAGCAGGGCGGCAGGCCAGAGCCTTCCCAAAGTATACGTGACAGATATGCGGGAAGAATTGAAGAAAGGAAACCGCTCTATCTTAAGCGACCGGTTAAAGGAGCTGATGAAGGAGAGGCTTCAGAAAGGGCAGCAGACGATGCTGTTTATGAACCGGAGGGGATATGCGGGTTTCGTTTCCTGCAGAGCCTGCGGCTATGTGGTGAAGTGTCCCCACTGTGATGTGTCTTTGTCCCTTCACAGGGGAGGACGGCTGGTGTGCCATTACTGCGGCCATGAAGAACCGGCCAGGGAACGCTGTCCGTCCTGCGGATCTCCTTATATTGGCGGATTTAAAGCGGGAACCCAGCAGATTGAAGAACTGGTGCGGAGGGAATTCCCTGGAGCGGGAGTCCTGCGGATGGATCTGGATACTACCAGGGAAAAAGGGGGCCATGAAAAGATCTTGTCGGCTTTTGCCAACCGGGAAGCAGATATTTTGATCGGCACCCAGATGATCGTTAAGGGGCATGATTTTCCAGGGGTGACGCTGGTTGGAATATTGGCGGCGGACCTGTCTTTGTACGCGGACGATTACCAGGCGGGAGAGAGGACCTTCCAGCTTCTGACTCAGGCGGCGGGGAGAGCCGGAAGGGGTGAGGAGCCGGGAGAAGTGGTGATCCAGACCTACAGCCCCCAGCATTACAGTATTGAGATGGCGGCCCGCCAGGATTATGAAGGTTTCTATGAGCAGGAAATGAACTACCGCAGCCTGATGGGATATCCTCCATGCAGCCAGCTTCTGGCGGTGCTGATGACGGGGAAAGAGGAAGAACATCTGGAACTGGCGGCAGATTATCTCAAAGAATTTACGCTGCGTCTTGATAAGGCGAAGCAGCTTCAGGTCATTGGGCCGGCAAGTCCCTATGTGGGAAAGGTAGGAGATCTATACCGGCGCGTCTTATATATCAAAAGCGAGGACTATCGGGCGCTGACCCATGCTAAGAATCTGCTGGAGCAGTATATAGAGATCAACCGGGGATTTCAGACGATACGGATACAGTTTGATTTCAACCCGATGCATACATTTTGACAAACTAGGATCAAAGGAGAGGGAAAATATGGCAATACGTAAAATCCGTGAACTTGGAGATGAGGTGCTGACAAAACAGTGCAAAGAAGTAACAAAGGTAAATCTTCGGACGAAGATTCTGATCGGCGATATGCTGGATACCATGTACGAAGCTATGGGGGTCGGACTTGCGGCGCCTCAGGTGGGAATCCTGAAGAGGATCGTGGTCATTGACGTGGGAGAAGGGCCGATCGTGCTGATCAATCCGGAGATCCTGGAAACCTCCGGAGAACAGACTGGCGAAGAAGGATGCTTAAGCCTTCCGGGAAAAGCAGGTACGGTGACCCGTCCTAACTATGTGAAGGTAAAAGCTCTGAATGAAGATATGGAAGAGATTGAGTTAGAAGGCGAAGGGCTTCTTGCGCGGGCGTTCTGTCACGAGATCGACCATCTGGACGGCCATATGTATGTGGAGCTGGTGGAAGGAGACCTCCATGACGTACAGGCAGAGGAGGCAGAGGAATAAATGAAAGTGATATTTATGGGAACTCCGGAATTCTCGGTTGGGACGCTGGAAGCGCTGATCCAGGCGGGGCATCAGGTGGTCCTTGCGGTAACCCAGCCGGATAAACCCAAAGGCAGAGGCGGGAAGATGCAGTTCCCTCCCGTTAAGGAGAAGGCTCTGCAATACGGGATCCCTGTGTTCCAGCCGCGCAGAGTCCGGGAGAAAGAGAATATAGAAGAACTTCGGAAATACCAGGCAGATGTGATCGTGGTGGTAGCCTTTGGCCAGATCCTGCCAAAAGAAATCCTGGAAATGACGCCCTACGGCTGCATCAACGTACATGCCTCTCTTCTGCCCAGCTATCGGGGGGCGGCTCCGATCCAGTGGGCAGTGTTAAACGGAGAGAAGGTATCCGGAGTGACCACCATGCAGATGGACGAGGGGCTGGATACGGGTGATATGCTGCTGAAAACAGAGGTGCCGCTGGAGGCGGATGAGACAGGCGGAAGCCTTCATGATAAACTGGCCCAGGCAGGCGCGAAACTTTGTGTGGAGACGCTGGATGGACTGAAGGCGGGAACAGTTATCCCAGAGAAGCAGGGAGATAGTCCTACCGCCTACGCCTCCATGCTGAAGAAGGAAATGGGAGAGATCTGCTGGACCCGTTCGGCTAAGGAGATCGAGCGGCTGATCCGGGGATTGAATCCATGGCCCAGCGCCTATACAGGCTGGAACGGCAAAGTAATGAAGATCTGGGAGGCTAAAGTCCAGGAAGGCGAAAGCAAAGCGGAACCAGGCACGGTAGTAATGGTAGAAAAAGATGGATTCCTGGTGGAAACCGGGGAAGGACAATTAAAGGTAACAGCGCTTCAGATCCCAGGGAAAAAACGGATGGATGCGGCCGCCTTTCTGCGGGGGTATCCGATCGAGACCGGAACGAAGCTGGGATAGGGAGAATGGCTGAACTGGGAATTATATTTTTATTAAAAATTCATGAATTTCAGTTTTTCTGAGTGGTTTTCATATATACTATACAAAAGAAAACTGCCTGATAAGGAGGAATCAATATGTATTTTCCAATGTATTTTGACCCTACGTATGTACTGGTGATCATTGGTGTTATTATATGTCTTGCCGCTTCGGCCAAGATGAGATCTACGTTTAATCGATATTCCCGTGTGCGCAGCCGTTCCGGCATGACGGGAAGGGAAGCGGCGGAATATGTGCTCAGAAGCGCGGGAATCTATGATGTGCGGGTGGAACATGTGTCAGGGAATCTGACGGATCACTATGATCCGCGGACCAAGACGCTGCGTCTGTCGGATGCGACTTATAATTCTCAGTCCGTAGCGGCGATCGGAGTGGCGGCTCATGAGTGCGGCCATGCGGTCCAGCACGCTATAGGGTATGCGCCGCTTAGGTTCCGGGGAGCCCTGGTGCCGATCGCGAACCTGGGGAGTACCATCGCCTGGCCGCTGATCATTATTGGCCTTTTATTTACCGGGGAGTCCTCTTTGTTGTTTTTGAATCTTGGAATTATTGCGTTTTCTCTGGCAGTCCTGTTCCAGATCGTGACTCTTCCAGTAGAATTTGATGCTTCCAATCGGGCAGTCCGTGTCCTGGGAAGCACCGGACTTCTCTATGAAGACGAGCTTCGGGATACCAGAAAGGTCCTGTCCGCGGCTGCGCTTACTTATGTGGCGGGAGCGGCGGCTTCGATCCTGCAGCTTCTGCGTATCATCCTGCTGGCAAACAGCAGAAGGGATTAGAAAAACAGACGGAGGACAGGGGAGACAATGAGAAGAGGGGAAGACAGCAGAGAACTGATCCTCGACACTCTGCTATTGATCACCAGAGACGGGGAATACAGTCATATCGCGTTAAAGCAAGTTCTGGACAAATATCAGTATCTGGATAAAAAAGAGCGTGCGTTTATCACCAGGGTGGTAAACGGCACGCTTGAGCGCATGATCGAGATCGATCATATCATCAATCATTTTTCCAACGTGAAAGTCAACAAAATGAAACCGGTGATCCGGGCGATCTTAAGGAGCAGCGTCTATCAGATTAAATATATGGACAAGGTCCCAAACAGCGCTGTATGCAACGAGGCCGTGAAACTGGCGGGGCGAAAAGGATTTGCCGGACTTAAAGGGTTTGTGAACGGAGTCCTGCGCAGTATAAGCCGCAAGATTGACTCTGTAGCCTATCCGTCCAGGGAAACAGATCCGGAAGGCTATCTTTCTGTCCGCTATTCACTGCCCAGCTGGCTTTCTGAACAGTGGCTCGGAGAGTATGGAATGGAGACGGCAGAGCGCATGGGAAAGGCGTTTCTGGAAGAAAGGCCTCTTTGCGTCCGCTGCAATATAAACCAGATCACCCGGGAAGAGCTGATCCAACGTCTGAAACAGGAAGGCGTCCGGGCAGAAGCGGATCCTTTTGTTCCCTGCGCGCTCTATCTGACCGGGTACGACCATGTGGCCGGACTGGAAAGCTTCCGGCAGGGGCTGTTCTATGTGCAGGATATCAGTTCTATGCAGGCGGTTCTGTGGGCGGAACCAAAAGAAGGCGATCACATCATCGATGTGTGCGCGGCGCCGGGCGGAAAAGCCATCCACCTGGCGGAAATACTGCGTGGGACAGGGAGTGTGGAGGCAAGGGATCTGACAGACTACAAAATCGGACTTTTAGAGGAAAATATAGAACGGACCGGTCTTGCAAATATCCGGGCAGTCAAGTGGGATGCTACTGTATTTGACCGGGAGGCGGAAGGAAAAGCGGACATTGTAATGGCAGATCTGCCCTGCTCCGGTCTTGGAGTGCTGGGAAAGAAGCCGGATCTGAAATACAAAATGACGCCTAAGAAGCAGGAAGAGCTTGCGAAACTTCAAAGAAAGATCCTTTCCACGGTGGAGGCTTACGTGAAGCCCGGCGGCACCCTGGTCTACAGTACCTGCACCATACATAGAGAAGAAAATGAAGAAAACACCGCTTGGTTTCTCTTGAACCATCCGGATTTCCAGTTGAAGAAGGCCAAGCAGATGCTGCCTGGAATCGATGGGGGAGACGGATTCTATATTGCGGTATTGCAGAGGAAGAGCCATGGATAAGAAAGATATTGTCTCCTATGACTTGGAGGAATTGACAAAGGAAATACAAAGCCTGGGAGAGAAGCCTTTCCGGGCCAGGCAGATCTATGCCTGGCTTCATGAGAAATTAGCCGGTGATTTCCAGGAGATGACCAACCTTTCCAAAGATCTGAGGGAAAGGCTGAGTGATCTTTATGAGATCCGCAGGATGGATCTTGTGGCCCGCCAGATTTCCCAGAAGGATCCTACAGAGAAATTCTTGTTTGAACTGAAAGACGGAAACCGGATCGAGAGCGTGCTGATGAAATATAATTATGGGAATTCTGTCTGTATCTCATCCCAGGCAGGCTGTAGGATGGGATGCCGGTTCTGCGCATCCACCATCGGGGGCCTGGAGAGGAATCTGACTCCCTCTGAGATGCTGCGCCAGATTTACCAGATCCAGAAGATCACCGGGGAAAGAGTCTCCAATATTGTGGTGATGGGAACAGGAGAGCCGCTGGATAATTATGAGAATTTTGTCAAATTTATCCATATGGCCGCAGACCCGAACGGCCTGCATATCAGCCAGCGCAATATTACCGCGTCCACCTGCGGCATCGTTCCGGGGATCCACCGTCTGGCAGAGGAAGGGCTTCAGATCACTCTGGCTTTGTCCCTGCACGGGTCCACCCAGGAAAAGCGTCAGAAGCTTATGCCTGTGGCGAAGAAATACCAGCTTTCTGAAGTGCTGGAAGCCTGTGACGAGTATTTCGCGAAAACGGGACGGAGGATCACTTTTGAATACAGTTTGGTAAAAGGGGTCAATGACACAGAGTCTGATATCCGGGAATTGACCAGGATTTTAAAGCCAAGAAACTGCCATTTGAATCTGATTCCGGTGAATCCCATCAAAGAGAGAGATTTTCAGCGCCCGGATGGGAAAAATGCCCAGGAATTTAAAAATAAACTTGAAAAAAACGGAATAAATGTTACTATAAGAAGGGAAAGAGGCTCCGATATCGACGGGGCCTGCGGCCAGTTGAGGAGACGGTACCAAGCCGGTCAGAAGGAGAGCTAGATGAAATTATACGCAAAAACCGATGTGGGAAGAAAGCGGGAAATCAATCAGGATTATGTATATGTGACGGATAAACCCATTGGGCCATTCCCGAATCTTCTTGTGGTCGCCGATGGAATGGGCGGACATAAAGCGGGGGATTTCGCTTCCAAATACACGGTTAAAATCTTAAGAGAAGAATTAGAGAATACCTCACTGGACAAACCGGAAGAAATTCTGCGAGGTGTTGTTACGAAGGCAAACCATGAACTGATCAAAGCGGCCCATTCAGACGTAAAACTGGAAGGGATGGGGACAACCCTGGTAGCGGGAACGGTCATTGGAAATACGCTCTATTTTGCCAACGTAGGAGACAGCCGGCTCTATCTGATCAATGAAAAGATCCGCCAGATATCCAAGGATCATTCCCTGGTAGAGGAAATGGTGAGACTGGGCGGCATCAAGGCAGAAGAGGCGAAGAATCATCCAGATAAGAATATTATCACAAGAGCCATTGGCGTGAAAGAAGACGTGGAAGCCGATATTTACGAATACCGGCTGAAGAAAGGCGACATTATCTTAATGTGTACCGATGGACTCAGCAATATGGTAGAAGATGAAGATATGTTTGACATTGTTAAGGGCGCCAGAGATATTGTGGAGGCGGTGCTTATGTTGATCGAGAAAGCAAACAGCAATGGCGGGAGAGATAACATCGGGGTTGTTATGGCGGAACCGCTGGCAGATGAGGTGAGTATATGGTAAAAGACGGGATTTTTCTTGGAAAAAGATATGAGGTGTTAAGTAAGATCGGCGCGGGGGGGATGGCGGACGTCTATAAGGGGAAGGACACGAAGCTGAACCGTTATGTAGCCATCAAGGTGCTGAAGAAAGAATACCGGGAAGACGAAGATTTCGTAAGGAAATTCAGATCTGAGGCACAGTCCGCGGCCGGACTTATGAATCCCAATATTGTAAACGTATATGATGTGGGAGAGGACAGGGGATTGTACTACATGGTCATGGAACTGGTAGAAGGCATTACCCTGAAAGAATATATTGAGAGAAAAGGCCGATTATCCCACAAAGAGGTGATCAGCATCGCGATCCAGATGTGTACCGGTATCGGAGCGGCTCATGCCGCCGGAATCATCCATAGGGATATCAAGCCCCAGAATGTGATCATCTCGAAAGATGGAAAGGTAAAGGTAACTGATTTTGGAATTGCCAAATCTGTGAATTCCAACACCATCAGCTCGAACGCTATGGGGTCGGTCCACTATACCTCCCCGGAACAGGCCAGAGGCGGATTCAGTGATGCCAAAAGCGATATTTATTCCATCGGTATCACACTTTTTGAAATGGCGACAGGAGAAGTGCCTTTTGATGGGGATTCTACGGTATCCGTGGCTATTAAGCACCTTCAGGAGGAGATCACGCCTCCATCGGAGCTGGTTCCAGACATTCCATACAGTCTGGAACAGATTATCTTGAAATGTACCCAGAAGAATGCGGAGAGAAGATATAAAAATACAGACGATCTGATCCGGGATCTCAAACGTTCCCTGGTAGACCCGGAGGGAGATTTTGTTATCATCCCGCCTCTTAGAAATGCGGATACGGTTATCATCACGGATGAAGAATTGGATGATATCCGAAGCAATTACGATGAGGACGAGTATGATGAAGACGAATACGATGCAGATGAATATGGGGAAGACGACGAATACGGAGACGACGAATACGGGGAAGACGAGTATAGTTTAGACGAATACGGAGAAGAAGACGATTACGGCAAAGGACGCAAAGGCAGCGAGGAAGTAAATCCAAGGATGAATAAAGTCATGAAGATCTTGATGATCGTTGTGGCTGTGATCATTGTCTTCATTATTATCTTTGCCATCGGCCGGGCGGCAGGAATCTTTAAGACCTGGGGGCCTGGAATCACAGCGGAAGAGTCAGAGAGCAAAGTGAAAGTCCCGGATGTTGTGGGTATGACAGAGGAAGAGGCAAAAGAAGCTTTGAATAAAAAGGGCCTTGGAATTACAGTTACTTATGAGGAATCGGAAAAATATGAAAAAGGACTTGTCTGTGAACAGAATCCAGAAGAGGGAGAACGGGTAGAGAAGAACACAACGGTAGAAGTTGTGGTAAGCTCGAAGTTAGTAGGAGAAGAGATCACCGTTCCGGATGTCTCCGGAATGGACGAGGAAAGCGCCCAGAAGACACTGGAAGGGGAAGGCCTGACGGTAGGAACTTCAGAATTTATCTACAGCAGCGATTATGCTGAGGGCGAAGTTATCAAGACGACTCCGGCGGCAGGTTCCAAAGTGGGCAAGGATACTGAGATCATCATGCAGGTCAGCAGAGGTGAAGAGAAGATCTCAGTTCCCAATGTAAAAGGCGAGAAAGACTCCACGGCCCAGAGCACCCTCAAGAATGCGGGGCTTACCATTGGCAAAGTAACCTATCAGTATGACGACAGTGTCAGCAAAGGACTGGTAATCTCCCAGAGCATCGGAGGCGGCGAGAAGGTATCAAAAGGAACCTCCATCGATCTGGTGGTCAGCAACGGACCAAAACCGGAAGAAAAGGTATCTGTGCAGAATTTTGCGGGACAGTATGAGGAGTCCCTGTTGGAGTGGGCAGATGAGAATGGA
Source organism: uncultured Mordavella sp. (assembly GCA_902406105.1). Taxonomy (GTDB): domain Bacteria; phylum Bacillota; class Clostridia; order Lachnospirales; family Lachnospiraceae; genus Massilistercora. The sequence goes on along the minus strand of CABPCP010000004.1, from coordinate 20,606 downwards.
ATAAACGCAAGAAAACAGGGAGAAGAGTACAGCAATAATTACGCCGCTGGCATGATCATCTCTCAGAGTCCCGGATCTGGAAGTTTATCGAAAGGAAGTACAGTAACCTATGTTCTGAGTCTTGGCCCGGAAGAATCTTCCGATAGCGGAGACGGCGGAGAAGGCGAGCAGTAAGATGATACAATATAAGGACAGCGGAAAGGTATGCAGGGAAAGATCATAAAGGGAATTGCCGGATTCTACTACGTGGATGTAGTAGAATCCGGTGTTTATGAATGTAAAGCAAAAGGAATCTTCCGGAAGGAGAAGATCAAACCTCTGGTGGGGGATGATGTGGAGATAGAGATTCTGGATGAGGAAGAAAAATCTGGGAATATTACTGAGATCCTTCCTCGGAAGAATGAATTGATCCGTCCGGCGTCCGCCAACGTAGATCAGGCGCTGGTGGTATTTGCCGTGGCTAAGCCAAGTCCTCATTTCCATCTGCTGGACCGTTTTCTGGTCATGATGGAGATCCAGGAGATTCCCGCCGTACTGTGTTTTAATAAAGAAGATATCGGGAAAGAAGAGGAAATCGATAAGCTGCGGGAAGTTTATGAAAGCTGCGGGTACCCCTGTCTTTTTATCAGTGTGAAAGAAAAGAGCAACATTGATCAGGTGATGGAGCTGTTAAGGGGAAAGACGACGGTGATCGCCGGGCCCTCCGGGGTGGGAAAGTCTTCTCTTATCAACCTTCTACAGCCGGAGGCAAAAATGGAGACAGGAGCGGTCAGCCGCAAGATTGCAAGAGGGAGACACACCACGCGGCACGCAGAGCTGTTTCCTATCAATGAGGACTCTTATATCATGGATACACCGGGATTTAGCTCTTTATATCTTCCTGAGCTGGAGAAAGAAGATCTGAAATATTATTTTCCGGAATTTCGCGATTTTGAAGGCCAGTGCCGCTTCCAGGGATGCGACCATATCCATGAGCCGGACTGCGCGGTAAAAGAGGCGGTAGAACAAGGGAAGATCCATCCAGTCCGCTACGCGGATTATCAGGACATATATCAGGAATTAAAGGACAGGAGGAGGTACTAAGGCTATGGAGTATATTTTGTCGCCGTCGATCTTGTCGGCAGATTTCAAGGCGCTTGGAGAACAGATGAAGGCCACAGAAGAAAATGGAGCCCGTTATCTGCATTTCGACGTGATGGACGGCATGTTTGTACCCAGTATTTCTTTTGGGATGCCAGTGCTGAAGTCTATACACAATGCCACAGACCAGGTAATGGACGCTCATTTAATGGTGCAGGAGCCAATCCGATATGTGGAAGCGTTTCAGGAAGCGGGCGCCCACATTGTGACAGTCCATCTGGAAGCATGCCGGGATGTTAGGGAGACTTTGGAGAGAATCCATGACTGCGGCATGAAAGCGGGACTCTCTATTTGTCCGGAGACAGATGTAGACCAGGCGGAGCCATTCCTTTCCAGCATTGAGATGCTGCTGGTCATGAGTGTGCATCCGGGATTTGGAGGCCAGAAATTCATACCAGAATCTCTGGATAAGATCCGCAGGGCACGGGACATGATCGAAGAGAGAAACCTTAAGGTAGACATCCAGGTGGATGGAGGGATCTATCTGACGAATGTGAGGGACGTCCTGGATGCGGGAGCTAATATCATTGTAGCAGGCTCAGCGGTATTTAAAGGCGATCCTGGAGACAACACCAAGGCATTTATGGAGATATTGAACAGTTATGAGTAAGAGAATTGTAATCGTAAGCGGGGGAAAACTAAACGAAGAGTTTGTGCTGTCAATCCTTGGAGAGGAAGAAAGCGGCTATATTATCGGAGTGGACAAAGGGATGGAATTCCTTTACCGGCATCAGATCATGCCCAGCTATATTGTAGGGGATTTCGACAGTGTGAGCGAAGAGATCGGGGATTACTACCGCAATCAGACGGATGTGCCCATCCGGGAGTATAATCCGGTAAAAGACGCGTCGGATACCGAGATCGCGATCCGGCTGGCTGTTACGCTTGGCTGCAAGGAACTTTTGATCCTGGGCGCCACCGGAGGCAGGATCGATCATCTGTGGGCAAATGTCCAGTCCCTTATGATCCCATTGAAAGCAGGGATTGAAACGAAGATTCTGGATGAGCAGAACCAGATCCAGCTGTTCCATGGTGAGATCACGCTGAAGAGATCGGAGGCTTATGGGCCGTATTTCTCTGTGTTTCCATTGGGCGAGAAGATTTATGGGTTTAATATCAAGGGGGCAAAATATCCTTTGACAGATCATATACTGACCCCTTATGATAGTCTGTGTGTCAGCAATCAGTTTGAAGAAGATGAGGTAACCATCTCGGCGCCGGACGGAGTTGTGATCCTGATGGAGACAAGGGATCTGAAATAGACAGGCTGACCGCAAGCCCGGTGTTTGTCTGGGAAAATATAACAAAGGAGAGTAACGATAGATGAAACTTGGAATTGTAGGTTTGCCGAATGTAGGAAAGAGCACGTTATTTAATTCGCTGACCAAGGCGGGAGCAGAGTCAGCCAATTATCCCTTCTGTACCATCGACCCTAATGTGGGAGTGGTGACGGTGCCGGATGAAAGGCTGAACGTATTAGGAGAGATGTATCATACCAAGAAGATCATCCCGGCCGCTATTGAATTCGTAGATATTGCGGGATTGGTGAAAGGGGCTTCCAAAGGAGAAGGCCTTGGAAACCAGTTTCTGGCCAATATCCGGGAAGTAGATGCTATCGTCCATGTAGTCCGCTGTTTTGAAGACAGCAATATTGTTCATGTGGATGGAAGCATCAATCCTTTGAGAGATATTGAGACCATTAATCTGGAATTGATCTTCTCTGATCTGGAGATCCTGGAGAGGAGGATCGCTAAGACGGCAAAAGTGGCCAGAAATGATAAGACCGCGGCCAAAGAGCTGGCTCTCTTAGAGAAGATCAAGGCTCATCTGGAAGAGGGAAAACTGGCCAAGATCTTTGACGGCGCCCAGGATGAGGAAGAAGAGGAATGGCTTAAGAGCTATAATCTCTTAACTTATAAGCCGGTGATCTACGCGGCTAATGTGGCGGAAGATGATCTGGCTGACGATGGAGCCGGAAATGCCGGGGTACAGGCAGTGCGGGAACACGCAAAGGAAGAAAACAGCGAAGTATTTGTAGTCTGCGCCCAGATCGAGCAGGAGATCGCGGAGCTGGACGATGATGAAAAGAAAATGTTCCTGGAAGATCTGGGATTAGAGGAGTCTGGTCTTGAAAAGCTGATCAAAGCAAGCTACCATATCTTGGGCCTGATCAGTTATCTGACAGCCGGGGAACCGGAAGTTAGGGCATGGACCATTACAAAAGGGACGAAAGCGCCTCAGGCGGCAGGTAAGATCCACACCGATTTTGAGCGTGGATTTATCCGTGCGGAAGTGGTATCCTACGATGATCTGATCGCCTGCGGAAGCCACAACGCGGCCAAAGAAAAAGGATTGATCCGCCTGGAAGGAAAAGACTACGTGGTCCAGGACGGAGACATCATGCTGTTCCGGTTTAATGTATAACAACAGTTCAGCCATGGGCAAGTTTGGGAGGGAATCCATGCTTGCATGAGATTCCGGCCAGGCTTGCGCATGGAGTGAGCGCCAGCATATGAGCAAAACAGCGGCGGAAGCCGCAGCAGAGCCCCGTAAGGGGCGTGTTTTGCGAGTATGTATGCAGGCGCGTCTGAACTGTGGAAGCAGAAGCGCGCGGCAGGCGCGTCTGAACTGTGGAGAAGAAAGGAGCGTCATGCACAAGTCAATTGATTTCCCAAACCTTGGAATTCACCTGTCCTCAGTTGGAGACCACATTACTTTATTTGGGTTTGATATCACTTTTTACGGTATCCTCATTGCCTGCGGAATTCTGGCAGGCTTTTTTTTAACGGTCCGGGAAGCGAAACGTACGGAACAGAATCCAGAAGACTACTATGATCTTTCCATCTTTGCGGTTATTTTCTCGATCATTGGAGCCAGGCTTTATTATGTTATCTTTTCCTGGGACATCTATAAAGATGATTGGAAGAGTATTTTCCAGATCCGGGAAGGAGGTCTTGCCATCTATGGCGGGATCATCGCGGCGGTTCTTACGGTGCTTGTGTTTGCTAAAGTGAAAGGACTGTCCGCGCCGTTGATCTTTGATACGGCGGGCCTTGGACTTGCGGCGGGACAAGCGATCGGCCGCTGGGGGAATTTCTTCAATCGGGAAGCCTTCGGAGAGTATACGGATGGTCTGCTGGCCATGAGGCTGCCGATAGATGCGGTCCGGGGAAGTGATATTTCAAAGCTTATGCGGGAACATATTGAGAACGTTGACGGAGTCGCCTATATCCAGGCCCATCCAACGTTTCTCTACGAATCCCTTTGGTGTGTGATGGTATTGGCTGTAATGCTGATTTACCGGAGATATAAGAAGTTTGACGGAGAAGTCTTCTTGATCTATCTGATGGGATACGGGATCGGAAGATTCTGGATCGAAGGTCTTCGGACAGACCAGCTCCTGATTCCGGGGACCAGCCTCGCGGTCTCTCAGATTCTGGCGGGAGTGACGGCTTTGGCGGCGCTGGGATTGATTGTGTGGAAGAGGAAGAGAGTGAAAGAAGAGTACGCGTCCGGCCGATACTAATTTTATAAAAAATTAAAAAAGAGACGATCTTGTGAGACCCAGACGGTTTAAAATGGAAGGGATTGCAAGAGAGTCTTTTTTTTGTCTGTTTATATGGAAAAAGAATAAAAAAGATCAAGACAAAAATTTTGAAAAATGTCTGTAAATTACCTTGTCAAATAATTAACGATATGATATCATTCCTAGTATAGTGAAAAATTTAACAGAAGAAAGGAATAGGTGAACTATGAGCAGCAAGATTACGATTATTGGCGCAGGAAGTGTTGGAGCTACGATAGCTTATAAGCTGTCAGGGGAAGATATCGCATCTGAGATCGTCCTGATCGACATTAATAAGGACAAGGTCGAGGGTGAGGTCATGGACATCAAGCAGGGGACCTGCTTCCGTAATCCGGTATCTATCATTGCGGGAGAATATGAAGACGCGGTCGGATCTGATATTGTGATCATCACATCTGGTATTGCGAGGAAACCTGGACAGACCAGGATCGAGCTTACCCAGACTAATGTGAATATCATCAAACAGATCACGCCTCAGATCGTGAAAGCGGCGCCTAACGCGATCTATATTATTGTCAGCAACCCCGTAGATATTCTGACCTATGTGTTTACCAAGATTTCGGGTCTCCCAGAGAACCAGATCATTGGTTCTGGAACTGTTTTGGATACGGCCAGGCTGCGTTATGGCCTGTCTGAACATTTTCATGTGGCTCAGAAGAATATCCATGCGTATGTGTATGGGGAACATGGGGATTCTTCTTTTGTTCCGTGGTCCAGCGCGGACATTGCCAGTATGAATCTGGATGCGTACTATGAGGCGATGGCCGACAAGGTAGGCATAGAAAAATTGGATAAAGACGCTATGGAAGAATATGTGCATAAGTCTGGCGGACAGGTGATCGCTAAAAAGGGAGCAACGTTCTATGCTGTTTCAGTAGCGGTCTGTGAGCTTTGTAATCTTGTGCTCGCCGCTTCGGATTCTGTAGCTACCGTTTCCAGTATGATGCACGGAGAATACGGGATTGAAGATGTGGCCTTAAGTACATTGACTCTGGTAGGGCCTAAAGGAGTACAGGGCAGGATACCGGTGCGGCTGACGGACGAAGAGGTGGAAAAGCTTCGGAACAGCGCAAATGTATTAAAAGATGTGATCGCTCAGATTGAGATCTAAGAAGAGGGATAAGGAGGAACCAATATGAGATACAGTTATTATCCCGGCTGTACCTTGAAAAATAAAGCGGAGGCTCTGGATTCTTATGCCAGAGCTTCCGCCCAGGCTCTGGGATTTGAGCTGGAGGAGATCAAGGAATGGCAGTGCTGCGGCGGCGTGTATCCCCTGGGGACAGATGAGATCGCAACGAAGCTTGCTTCCGTCCGGGCACTAAACGACGCGAAAGAAAAAGGCCAGGATCTGGTCACTTTATGTTCCGCCTGTCATCATGTGATCAAGAGAGTCAACGATGATATGCGCAACGTAGAAGAGATCCGCACCAAGGCCAACAACTATATGGCGGGAGAACTGGCAGAACCCTATCAGGGTGAGACGAAAGTCCTGCATTTCCTGGAGGTGCTCCGGGACGAGATTGGATTTGACGTTCTGAAAGAAAAGGTGGTGCATCCACTGGAAGGAAAGAAGATCGGCGCTTATTACGGATGTCTGCTTTTGAGACCGGGAAAGATCCTGGCATTTGACGATCCGGAGAATCCTAAGATCATGGAAGATTTTATACGGGCGATCGGAGCAGAGCCGGTAATCTATCCATACAGGAATGAGTGCTGCGGCGGTTACATATCGCTGAAAGAAAAAGATATGGCAAAAGAGATGTGCAGAAAGATTGGGGACAGCGCGGAAGGATTCGGCGCGGATATGCTGATCACCGCCTGTCCTCTCTGTATGTATAATCTGAATAAAAATCTGGAAGAGGATCTGCCGGTTTATTATTTTACAGAACTTCTGGCAGAGGCCCTGGGAGTGAAAGACGAGGTGAAAAAGCAGTGAAAGACCAGAAAAAACAAGCAGAACTGATCCAGGAGATCAGCGGCGTGAATCCGCTGAAATGTATGAAATGCGGCAAATGCTCCGCTACCTGTCCGTCCTATAACGAGATGGATATCAAGCCTCATCAGTTTGTTTCTTATGTGATCAATGAAGATATCGAGTCACTGGTGCAGTCTAGGTCTTTGTGGAAATGTCTTTCCTGCTTTGCCTGCGTGCAGCGGTGTCCCAGGGATGTAAAACCGGGCAAGCTGATCGATGCGGCAAGACAGATCGTAGAACGGGAAAAAGGCGGGGACTACCTGACCCCGGATGAAATCCCGGAACTGTTAGATCCGGAAACCCCGCAGCAGCTCTTAGTCAGCGCGTTCAGAAGATACAGGAGGTGATAGAAGGTGCTTAGGATCGGAGTATTCGTCTGTCATTGCGGTACCAATATCGCGGCAACGGTAGACGTAAAGAAAGTAGTAGAAATGGCCCTCCATGAGCCGGGCGTGGTTCATGCGGAGGATTATCAATATATGTGTTCAGAGGCCGGTCAGGAGAAGATCCGGGAGGCGATCCAGGAGAAGAACTTAAGCGGCATCGTAGTTTGTTCCTGTTCTCCCAGGATGCACGAGACCACCTTCCGGAACGCGGCGGAAAGAGCAGGGTTAAATCCCTATATGGTAGAGATCGCCAATATCCGGGAGCACTGTTCCTGGATCCACAAGGATATGGAAGAGGCTACGGAAAAAGCGGTGATCCTTATGCGGGCGGCGGTAGCGAAAGTAAACTTAAACACTCCGCTGAAACCAGGGGAGAGCCGGGTGACCAAACGGGCTCTGGTGATCGGAGGCGGGATCGCGGGGATCCAGACTGCTTTGGACATTGCGGATGCGGGATATCCGGTAGATATTGTGGAGAAAACCCCCAGCATCGGAGGAAGGATGTCCCAGCTTGACAAGACCTTCCCCACCCTGGACTGTTCCGCCTGTATCCTGACGCCGAAGATGGTAGAGGCAAACGCACATCCCAATATCAATATCTATACATACAGCGAAGTAGAGAAAGTATCCGGATTTGTGGGAGATTTCACGGTGGATATCCGCAAGAAGGCGAGAAGTGTGGATATGTCCAAGTGTACCGGATGCGGGGTATGCCAGGAGAAATGTCCAAGCAAAAAGACGCCCAGCGAGTTTAACCGGGGCCTGAACAACCGCAGCGCCATTTATACGCCGTTTGCCCAGGCCATTCCCAATGTCCCGGTGATCGACCGGGAGGCCTGCATCAAATTTAAGACGGGGAAATGCGGCGTCTGCTCCAAGGTGTGCCAGGCCGGCGCTATCGACTATGAACAGGAAGACGAGATCATTACAGAGAAGTACGGCGCTATTGTAGTGGCCACCGGATTCGATATGATCAAGCTGGATGATTATGACGAGTACGCTTACAGCCAGAGCAAAGACGTGATCACATCCCTGGAGCTGGAGCGGATCATGAACGCGGCGGGCCCAACAGGAGGCCATCTGGAGCGGCTTTCCGATGGAAAGGCACCCAAGGAGATCGTATTTGTCCAGTGCGTAGGAAGCCGGTGCGCGGACCACAGAGGAAAGAGCTACTGCTCTAAGATCTGCTGTATGTATACGGCAAAGCACGCTATGCTGATCCGGGACAAATACCCGGATGTCCATGTGACCGTATTCTACATTGATGTGCGGACCCCAGGCAAGAACTTTGATGAGTTCTATCGCCGGGCAGTGGAAGAATACGGGGTAGATTATATCAAAGGCCAGGTGGGAAAAGTCATTCCGCAGCCGGATGGGAAACTCTTGGTACAGGGAGCGGACCTGCTGGATAATAAACAGATCCTAAAAGAAGCAGATATGGTAGTGCTGGCGGCGGCCATTGAGCCAAATCCAGACGTACGGAAGATCGCTACCATGCTGACGGCAAGTATTGATACCAATAATTTCCTGACGGAAGCCCACGCAAAACTCCGTCCGGTGGAATCTCCCACAGCGGGTGTTTTCCTTTCCGGCGTATGCCAGGGGCCAAAGGACATTCCTGAGACGGTATCCCAGGCAGGAGCGGCGGCGGTGAAAGCCATCGGGCTTCTGGCCAAAGATAAGCTTTTGACCAACCCATGTACGGCACATTCCGATGAATTGCTGTGCAACGGCTGTTCCCAGTGCGCGAATGTATGCCCCTATGGAGCCATCACCTACGAAGAAAAAGAGGTGAACGATCATGGAATCCGGGAGGTAAGGAGACTGGCGGTGGTCAACGACGCGCTCTGCCAGGGCTGCGGCGCTTGTACCGTTACCTGTCCGTCTGGCGCTATGGACCTGCAGGGATTCTCAAATAGACAGATTCTAGCGGAGGTGGATGCGATATGTCGATAGAAGCAAAAGAAGAATTTAGACCGAAGATCGTGGCGTTCTGCTGCAACTGGTGCAGTTACGCAGGCGCGGACTTAGCAGGAAGCAGCCGTCTGTCTTATTCCGCCGATGTGAAGATCATCCGGGTTCCCTGTTCCTGCCGTGTGAATCCCATGTTTATCTTAAGGGCTTTTGAGCGGGGAGCGGATGGAGTGATCATCTGCGGGTGTCATCCGGGAGACTGTCACTATACCTCCGGAAACTATTACGCAAGGAGAAGGATGACGCTGTTGTTCTCCATGCTGGATTATATCGGCGTGGAAAGCGGACGGACTCGCGTGGAGTGGGTATCTGCGGCGGAAGGAGTGAAATTCTCCCAGACCATGCATGAATTTGTAGAGAAGATTCAGTCTCTTGGGAAAAACGTAAGATTGGAGGATTTGAGATGCAGGAGTTAATAAACCGCGCGAAAGAACTTCTGGCAGACGGGCAAGTGGCCAGAGTGCTGGGATGGAAAGCCGGCGACCTGCCTTATAATCCAGAACCAGCTTATTTTGAGAAGGAAGAAGACTTTGCGGATTTTGTATACAATGGATTCTGCGGAGCGAATCTAAGTAAATATATGATCGAGGCGTCCAAGCTGGAGGGAAAGACCCTGGTGTGTTTAAAGCCTTGCGATACTTACAGTTTCCAGCAGCTTATGAAGGAGCACCGGGTAGACCGGGAGAAAGCCTATATCATCGGTGTGGGCTGTAAAGGGAAACTGGACATTGAGAAGATCCGCGGGATGGGAATCAAAGGAATCCAGGACATCCAGGGAGCAGAGCTTGAAGATGAGGCAAAAGACCTGACGATCCAGACCCTTTACGGGGAGAAGACCTGTACCTATCAGGAGGCTATGCTGGAGCGGTGTCACGTCTGTAAAGGCAAGGACCATATGATCTATGATGAGATCATAGGAGAGTCCAAAGAGACTACAGACGGAGACCGTTTCGCGGAGGTGGAGAAGATCGAGGCCATGAGCCCGGAAGAGAAATTCGCCTTCTTCCAGAAGGAGCTTAGCAAATGTATCCGGTGCAACGCCTGCCGGAATGTCTGCCCGGCCTGCAGCTGCCGCAAATGTGTCTTTGACAGCAATAAATTTGACAGCGCCCAGAAAGCCAACGTGGATTCTTTTGAGGAAAAGATGTTCCACATCATCCGGGCTTTCCATGTGGCGGGAAGATGTACAGACTGCGGAGAATGCAGCAGAGTATGTCCCCAGGGGATTCCCCTTCATTTGTTTAACCGGAAGTTTATCAAAGATATCGATGAACTCTACGGAGAATACCAGGCGGGCGCCGATCTTGAGGAAAAAGGCCCCCTGACCAGTTACCAATTTGACGATGCAGAGCCTGGAATCGTGGCGGAAAGGAGATAGCGTATGTACAAGATCAAGAAAGAAAATTTACCCTCCTTATTTCAGAAGATCGCCGCGGCCCAGGAATTGTACCTGCCGTTAAAAAGCGCGGGACAGGTGAATTTCGGCCCTTGGAGCGAGGAAGGGCAGGTGGACCTGGAGACGCTGAAAAGCGTAAAGTCCCCAAAAGACGTGTTCTTTCCCCAGAGTGAGAACCTATACACCTGTATCCGGAATGGAAAGAAGATCACGGTAGAGCCGGAGGCGTTAAAAGAACAGGATTTTGTGGTGTTTGGCATGAAAGCCTGCGATATCAAGGGAGTAGAAGTGCTGGACCGGGTATTTTTATCGGATCCCATCGATACCTTTTACGCGGCCAGGAGAGACCATGGGACGATCGTAGCTATGGCCTGCCGGGAACCGGAAGAGACCTGCTTCTGCAAGGTGTTTGGCATTGACGCGGCGGATCCCACGGCAGATGTGGTGACCTGGATGACCGGGGATACCCTGTACTGGAAGCCGGAGACGGAAAAGGGAGAGGCTCTGACGGATCTGGCGGCGGATCTTCTGGAGAAGCTGGAAGGAGCGGAAGAAACGAAAGCCAAAGCCCAGGTGGAAGAAGAACAGCAGAAGATCCGGAATATCATTGATAAACTTCCTTATTCCCATCTTTCGCTGGAAGGCTGGAATGGGGACGTGCTGATGGAGAAATTTGAGTCTCCTTTGTGGGAAGAGCTGTATAAACCCTGTCTGGCTTGCGGGACCTGCACCTTTGTCTGCCCCACCTGCCAGTGTTATGACATCAAAGATTATGATACCGGACATGGCGTGCAGAGATACCGCTGCTGGGATTCCTGCATGTATTCAGATTTTACCATGATGGCTCACGGAAATAACCGGACCACTCAGAAAGAGCGGTTCCGCCAGCGGTTTATGCACAAGCTGGTGTATTTCCCGGCCAATAATGACGGGATGTACTCCTGCGTAGGCTGCGGCCGATGCGTGGAGAAATGTCCGGCAGCCTTGAACATCGTAAAGGTTGTGAAAGCATTTCAGGAAGAGGAGGCGTAAGAGGCATGTGTGAATGTACCTGTCATAAAAATTATGAGTTAGACACCTTGATCCCCAAGGTGGGGGTCATTACAGATATCCGGGAGGAAACGCCGGATGTGAAGACTTTCCGGGTCAACGCGCCGGAGGGAGGCAAATTATTTGAATATATGCCGGGCCAATGCGCCATGTTATGCGCGCCTGGGATCAGCGAGGGCATGTTTTCTATCACATCTTCTCCGACTAACCAGGAGTATCAGGAGTTCAGCATCAAGAAATGCGGGATGCTGACAGACTATCTCCACAGTCTGGAAGTGGGAGACGAGATCACAGTCCGGGGACCTTACGGCAATCATTTTCCAGTAGAAGATAAGCTGTTAGGCAAGAATCTTCTGTTTATCGCCGGAGGGATCGGACTTGCGCCTCTGCGTTCCGTGATCAATTATGTGCTGGATAACCGGGAGAAGTACGGCAGCGTGGATATTGTCTACGGATCCCGTTCCGCCGAGGATCTGGTCCAGCTGAAAGAGATCCAGGAAGTATGGATGAAAAAAGAAGGCGTAAATGTCTACCTGACTATTGACCGGGAGGAAGAAGGATGGGACGGCCATGTGGGATTCGTGCCCAACTATGTGAAAGAGCTTGGATTTGACGTGAATAAGACGGCTTTGGTGTGCGGTCCTCCGATCATGATCAAGTTTACGCTGGCGGGCCTGGAAGAACTTGGATTTTCCAAAGAACAGGTGTATACCACCCTGGAACTGCGGATGAAGTGCGGCGTTGGGAAATGCGGAAGATGCAACATCGGATCAAAATATGTGTGCAAAGACGGCCCTGTGTTCCGCTGCGATGAAGTAGATGAAATGCCGGATGAATACTAAAGTACTAACGCAGTGTCCGGGCGGCTTCAGATGGCGCTGCCAGGGAAATGGGCCAGCTTTATAGACATGTGAAACTTAACCGAGACGGAGCGTAAGCGGAATCGAGGTTGGGTGGACAGAAGTGACAGAAGTTTGGTGCGCTGCACCAGGAAAGGAACAAACACTCATGGAAAAGATGGTAAATGTATATTTTTTCGGAAAGAAATACACCGTACCCGCTGACCTGACCATCATGACAGCGATGGAGTACGCCGGGTACACCTTGAAGAGAGGCTGCGGATGCCGCCACGGATTCTGCGGCGCCTGTGCCACGATCTATAGGATCAAGGGGAAGAATGAGCTGAAGACCGGCCTGTCCTGCCAGACCCAGGTGGAGGAAGGCATGTACGTGGCCAGTATTCCTTATTTCCCTACAGACAAGCGGACCTATGAGATCGATGAGATCCGCCCGGAGCAGCGGGTGATGATGGAACTGTATCCGGAGATCTACAGCTGTATTGGCTGCAATGCCTGTACGAAAGCCTGTCCGCAGGATCTGAATGTGATGCAGTATATCGCTTACGCCCAGCGTGGGGAATTTGAGAAATGCGCGGAGGAATCCTTTGACTGTATCGGCTGCGGATGCTGTTCCGTCCGGTGTCCGGCGGGAATCTCCCATCCGATGGTAGGCGTTCTGGCAAGAAGACTGACAGGAAAATACATCGCGCCGGAAGCGGAGCATCTCAAGAAGCGGGTGGAGGAGATCCACGAGGGAGCCTATGACAGCCTGATCGAACAGATCATGGAAAAGCCGATCGAAGAGATGCAGGAGCTTTATAACACAAGAGAGATTGAGAAATAGGAGGGACGACCATGTTTACACCAGAAATGATGGAATCTGTGAAAAAAGTCGAGGCTACCAGAGCGGAACGGATGAAGACAGAGCCAAGGCGGATGACGGCAGAGGAAAAGGATGTCCTTCTGAAAGAATTCCATCCGGATTACCGGCAGGAGGCATTTAAAGAGATCAAGATCGGTCCCAACAAAGGACAGAAAGCGCCGGAAGAGCTGGTGCATTACTTGCATTCCAACAGCCGGCTTTTGAAAGACCAGGTAGATCTTACCAAGATTGATTATGATGTAGACGTATTGGTGATCGGCGGAGGCGGAGCAGGAGCCTCCGCGGCCATCGAGGCCCATGAGGCCGGAGCGGACGTGATGATCGTGACCAAGCTGCGGATCGGGGATGCCAACACCATGATGGCGGAAGGCGGAATCCAGGCGGCGGATAAGGAAAACGACTCGCCGGTACAGCACTACCTGGATGCCTTTGGCGGCGGACATTTCGCGGCTAGGCCGGAATTGCTGCGCAAACTGGTGATGGAGGCGCCGGATGCGATCCAGTGGCTGAATGATCTGGGCGTTATGTTTGATAAAGACGAAGACGGAAGGATGATCACCATCCACGGGGGAGGAACTTCCAGGAAGCGGATGCACGCCTGCAAAGATTATTCCGGGGCGGAGATCATGCGGACTCTTCGGGATGAAGTATTAAACCGGAAGATTCCGGTAGCGGAGTTTACAGCGGCAGTGGAGCTGTTGAAAGATGAGAAAGGACAGGTGGCCGGAGCGGTGCTCCAGAATGTGGAGACCGATGATTATCTGGTGGCAAGAGCCAAGACCGTGGTGATCGCCACAGGGGGCGCAGGCCGGATGCACTATCAGAATTTCCCAACCTCGAACCACTATGGAGCCACGGCAGACGGACTGATCCTGGGATACCGGGCAGGAGTGCCCCTTCTCTACCAGGATACCATCCAGTATCATCCTACGGGAGTGGCATTCCCCTCCCAGATCTTTGGCGCGCTGGTAACAGAGAAGGTCCGTTCTCTGGGAGCTATGCTGGTAAATGTGGATGGGGAAGCTTTCATGCATCCGTTGGAGACCCGCGATGTGTCATCCGCCTCTATTATCCGGGAATGTACGGCCAGAGGCAAAGGCGTGACAACCCCGATCGGAAGCGGCGTGTGGCTGGATACACCTATGATCGAGATGATCGGCGGCGAGGGGACCATTGAGAAACGGATCCCGGCTATGCTCCGTATGTATATGCGGTATGATATTGATATGCGGAAAGTTCCGATCCTGGTCTATCCGACGCTGCATTACCAGAATGGCGGTCTGGAGATCAATGGAGATGGATTCACCAAGACCATCGATAATCTTCTGGTAGCAGGAGAAGCGGTGGGAGGAATCCACGGAAGAAACCGTCTCATGGGGAACTCTCTTTTGGATATCATCGTGTTCGGCCGCAACGCGGGGAAAAAAGCGGCGGCGAAAGCAAAAGACGTGCAGCTTGGAACTATGAACCTGGATCATATTGAAACTTACGCGGAAGAACTGAAGGCAGCCGGGCTGGACACAGGAGATGTTTCTCCGCTTCTGCTTCCTCATTACGCAAGACATGAGAGATGATCTGTGAATAGTAACAAAAACGTGACTGACAACAAAGCGTATCCGGCGGGATTGCGAAGGTCCCTTGGGATACGCGGGGCGGAAGAAGACAGAAGGGAAGGGATGAGGCAGTGGGAATCATAACCTGGTTTCAGGAAAGTATATTGGGAAATACGTTGATGATCGTATTTCTGGTGGCATTTATTGGGTATCTGGCGGGAAGCATCAAGATCCGCGGCGTAGAGCTGGGAACGGCGGGCGTCCTGCTGGTAGCCCTGGTATTTGGCCATTTTGGATTTGAAGTACCAGATCTGGTGCGGGAGCTGGGATTGATCTGTTTTGTGACGAGCGTAGGATTTATCGCCGGACCTAAGTTTTTCCGTAATTTTAAACTGAACGCAAAGTCCTATATTTTGCTGGGAGTTATCATTATTGCGGCGGGAGCGCTGACTACAGTGGCTATTATAGAATTTGCCGGCGTGCCCTCCGACATCAGCGTGGGTATGATGTCGGGAGCGCTGACC
This sequence comes from uncultured Mordavella sp., assembly GCA_902406105.1. Taxonomy (GTDB): domain Bacteria; phylum Bacillota; class Clostridia; order Lachnospirales; family Lachnospiraceae; genus Massilistercora. The sequence goes on along the minus strand of CABPCP010000004.1, from coordinate 5,297 downwards.
AGTACGCCTGGGCTTGCGGCGGCCATTGACGCCACCGGGTCGTCAAACGCTTCGGTAGGATATGGCATTGCCTATCCCTTTGGCGTGGTGGGCGTGGTGCTGTTTGTCCAGCTTGTTCCCAAGTTTTTGAAGACAGATATGGCGGCGGAGCGGGCCAGGTTTGAGGCGGCTCAGAATGTGGGAGATGAAGAGTTCCATAAGACAAAGAAGGAAGAATTGTTTTACGCGGACAGTATGGGATTTTTCCCCTTTGCGCTGGCCATTGTGCTGGGGATCATTCTGGCGAATATTGTGATCCCCCTTCCCGGCGGAGCGGAATTCTCTCTGGGCACATCCGGCGGGCCGCTGATCGCGGGCCTGATCCTGGGGCATTTTGGGAAAGTCGGAAAATTAAGTATGAAAGTAGAAAAACATGTGTTAGAATGTCTTCGGGAATTTGGACTGGCTTTGTTTTTGATCGGAGCCGGCGTACAGGCCGGAGCCGGATTTGTTGAGATCCTGCGGGAAGAAGGACTGGTACTGTTTATCTATGGAGCGCTTATTACACTGATACCAATGCTTATCGGGTATTTCTTTGCGGCAAAAGTATTGAGACTAAGTCTGTTCAACACATTAGGATCTATCTGCGGCGGGATGACCAGTACGCCGGCGCTGGGAACCCTGATCCGGGTGACCGAGACCGACGATGTGGCAAGCGCTTATGCGGCTACATATCCCGTGGCCCTGGTATTCGTAGTATTAGCCTGCCAGTTTATTGGGATATTCCTGTAACAGTTCAGCCATACATGGAGCGTGAGCGAGGATCATGCTTGCATGATCATGCGAGCGGTCCTATGTATGGAGTGAGCGCCGGACGAATGAGCAAAGGGCGGCGAAAGCCGCCGGAAGCGCCGGAAGGCGCAACTTTGCGAATGCGGAGGGAGGCGCATCTGAGCTGTTGAGTATGCGCCTTTGCGAATGCCATGAGGTGCTGAATAATTAAGATGTGAAAGGAAAAAGAAAGGAGTGAATATATATGCGTGAAATCAATGTGAGCGCGCTGACGGATGTGATCGAGCGGCTCTGTATCGAAGCCAACAATCATCTTCCGGAAGATGTGAAATGCGCGATCCAGAACTGCCGTTCTCAAGAAGACGGTGAGATCGCCAAAGGAGTTCTGGATAACATTATCGAGAACTATGAGATCGCGGATGCGGAAAATGTTCCGATTTGCCAGGATACAGGAATGGCCTGTGTATTTCTGGAAATCGGACAGGACGTACACCTGACAGGCGGAGATTTAAGAGAAGCGGTAGACGAAGGAGTCCGCCGGGGATATGACAAAGGTTATCTGCGCAAATCTGTAGTAGGAGATCCGGTCCGCCGGGGAAATACAGGAGATAACACGCCGGCTATGCTTTACACAGAGATCGTTCCCGGCGAACAGATCAAAGTGACGGTGGGACCAAAAGGATTCGGAAGTGAGAATATGAGCCAGATCCGTATGTTTAAACCGTCTGCCGGTCTGCAGGGGATCAAAGATTTTATCCTGGAAGTAGTGGAGACGGCAGGTCCCAACCCATGTCCGCCCATGGTGGTAGGAGTAGGGATCGGAGGCACTTTTGACAAATGCGCCCTGCTTGCCAAGAAAGCTCTGATGCGGCCCTTAGACTCCTCCAATCCGGATCCGTTTTACGCAGATCTGGAGAAAGAAATGCTGGAGAAGATCAATGAACTGGGGATCGGACCGCAGGGATTTGGCGGAAAGACCACGGCGATCGGTCTGAACATAGAGACGCTGCCCACTCATATTGCGGGAATGCCCTGCGCGGTCAACATCAACTGTCATGTGACGCGCCACAAATCGGAGGTGATATAAATGGCAAGAAAGATTACCTTACCCCTTACAGAAGAATTAGCCAAAACCCTTCACGCGGGAGACCAGGTACTCCTTACAGGGACCATCTATACCTCAAGAGATGCCGGGCATAAACGGATGTGCGAGGCGCTGGCAAAGGGAGAAGAACTGCCCTTTGATCCAACAGATGCCACCATCTACTATGTAGGACCAACACCGGCGAAACCTGGACAGGTGATTGGAAGCGCCGGGCCCACCACCAGCGGCCGGATGGACGCCTACGCGCCTACCATGATGTCCGTGGGAGCCAGAGGCATGATCGGCAAAGGCGCCCGCCTTCCAGAAGTGGTCGAAGCCATGAAAAAATACAGCGGCGTATACTTTGGAGCTATTGGCGGCGCGGGAGCGCTGCTGGCCAAATGCATCAAGAAAGCAGAACTGGGGGCCTATGAAGACCTGGGAGCGGAAGCCCTGCGCAGGCTGTATGTAGAAGACATGCCGCTGGTAGTCATCATCGACAGCGAAGGAAACAATCTGTACGAAGAAGGCAGAAAAGCCTATCTGGCGGAGAAATAGTCAATTTGGGACGTAGTAAAATGCAAAAAGGCTACGTCCCAAATTGCGTTTTGCCCTGTACCCAAATGACGGCTTGCCAGAAAAATGCTTCTGCTCTATAATATTTTGTGAGTATGAATTTACGGGAAAATGGAGGAATTTAGGATGTATATCAGTGAGATCACGACGACGGTGCCGGAGGATGTGAAGGAACGTGCTCCCCTGGAACAGGAGGTTTACAAGGTGTTCAAGAAATTGGGGATCCCGTTTGAGCGGGTGGACAATGACCCGGCGGCGTCTATGGAGGAATGTGCGGAAATTGGTGAGGTGCTGCAGGCGCCGGTGCGCAAGGATGTGTTCCTGTGCAATCGGAAGAAAACAACTTTCTTCCTGCTTCTGATGCCGGACGATAAGGCTTTTGATACGTCTTCTTTCAGCAAAAAGATGGGAGTTTCCCGTATGTCTTTCGCCTCTCCGGAACATATGATGGAGTATATCGGATGTACGCCTGGATCGGCCAGTGTGGTAGGGCTTTTGAATGATCAGGACGACTATGTGCAGCTCATTATCGATAAAGAAGTGGCGGAAGCAGAGTGGTTTGTATGTAACACGGGAATCAATACCACCCATTTGAAATTCAAAACCCAGGATCTTTTGAAGAAATTTCTGCCCTACACCCATCACAGACCAAGGATCGTGGATCTGTAAAAGGAGTAAAACGTATGTATCAGATTCTCATTGTGGAGGATGATCCTGGTTTAAATCAAGGCGTGGCGCTGGCATTAAAGGAAGGAGGCACTGCGTTCTTCCAGGCATATACAATAGAGGAGGCCCGGACTGTCTGGCGCAGGGAGCAGATCGATATGGTGCTCCTGGATGTGAACCTGCCAGACGGAAGCGGGTATGGGTTCTTAAGAGAGATCCGGCAGAACTCGCAGATCCCTGTGCTGCTTCTGACAGCGAATGATCTGGAGACAGACGAAGTGACGGGATTTGCCCTGGGAGCGGATGATTATATCACAAAGCCTTTCAGCCTGATGGCGCTGCGGGCCAGAGTGGAACGAATGCGCACGCGCATCCAAGTGGAAACGGCCGCAGTGGGGGAAGAAGTGTACACGGACAGCCGGTACAAGTTTCTTTTTACGAAGATGCAGTTCTGGGTGGATGATCAAGAGATAGAGTTTAGCAAGACAGAACAGAAACTCCTTCGCTGCCTGGTGCGGCATCCGGGACAGATCCAGTCCAGAGAAGGACTGGCGGAAATGATCTGGCCGGAAGGGACCGGGTATGTAGATGAGAATGCTTTGAGCGTGGCGGTGAACCGGCTACGCCGGAAGCTGGAGGGACGGCAGAAACGCTGCCCCATCCAGACGGTCTATGGCATTGGATATGTATGGGAAAAGAATCCGGGCAGGAAGGATACGGGAGAAAGCGTATGATACAGATCGGAGCAGGAAAAACCATGAAGCGGCTGGACGAGATGCTCACCAGCGCCATGGACGGGAACTTTGAGGAATCCCGGTTTGACGAGACTGAGCTTTCCCGCCTGGAAAGCCGTTGGAAACAGTATGTGACTTCGACGCAGAAGGATGTGGAACAGATCAGGAAAGAACGGGAAAATATGCGTTCCCTGGTTTCTGATATCGCCCACCAGACCCGCACGCCTCTTGCGAATATTCTCCTGTATGCTGGGCTTTTGGCGGAAAAGGCAGAAGGAGAAGAGGAAAGATTTTTGGCAGAGCAGATCCTGTCCCACACGGGAAAGCTGGAATTTTTGATCCAGTCCCTGGTCAAAATGTCCCGTTTAGAGTCGAATATGCTGGAAGTCGTGCCAAGACAACAGAGACTGGAACCTTTGTTGGAGGATGTGATCGCTGCCTTTCAGGCAAAAGCAGCCAAGAAAGAGATCCATTTAGCGTGTGAGGAGCAGCCGGACGTTATCTGTGCCTATGACCGGAAATGGACGGGAGAAGCCTTGGGAAATATTTTAGATAACGCAGTCAAGTATTCCCCTTCTGGCAGCAGGATCCAGATACGGGTCCGTGTCTTTGAATTCTACGTCTGTATTGAAGTGGAAGATGAAGGCATAGGAATCCGGGAGGAGGAGCGGGCTCAGATTTTTGGCAGGTTTTATCGGGGCAAACAGGTGCAGCAGGACGATGGTGTGGGAGTAGGACTCTATCTGGCGCGGGAGATTCTGGCGCGGGAAAACGGTTATATCAAAGTCCGTTCCACGGAAGGGGAAGGCAGTGTGTTTGGCCTGTATCTGCCTCGGAGAGATTCCGGCCAAAACAGATCTTAATACGGCTGCAAGAATCTTTCGATACTGTTAGATTTGGGAAAGACTCTGGAAAGATTGGTCTTATAGAAAATTTTTCTATAAGGCCATTTTTTCAGAAGGAGGAAAAAGATATGAGTATCTTAAGGACTAGACAATTGAAAAAATACTACGGAAGCGGTGATACTCTTGTTAAGGCCCTGGATGGAGTGGACCTGTCTGTAGAACAGGGAGAATTTCTTGCAGTAGTGGGAACCTCCGGAAGCGGGAAATCTACATTGCTCCATATGCTGGGCGGTCTGGACTATCCCACAGCCGGGAAAGTGGAAGTGGATGGAAAGGATATTTCCAGTTTAAAAGAAGAACAGCTTACTATTTTCCGGCGGCGGAAGATCGGATTTGTATTCCAGAGCTATAACCTGGTGCCGGTTTTGAATGTTTATGAAAATATCGTACTTCCGGTGGAACTGGATGGCAACAAGGTGGATCGGGAATACGTAGAGGAGATCATCGAGATCCTGGGGCTGAAGGAAAAGACGTTCAGCCTGCCTTCCCAGCTTTCCGGCGGACAGCAGCAGCGGGTAGCCATCGCCAGGGCACTGGCATCGAAGCCTGCGATCCTGCTGG